>CAITQQ010000148.1 GCA_903894575.1 uncultured bacterium | reverse complement strand
TGGTGTGTCCTGGTATCGTACTCAATTTCATCCTGGATGAATTGGAAACCAGGAAGACCCACTGCATCGAAAGACTGATGGTCTGTTCCGCCAGTATTGCTGATGGTCACCGTTGAGGCACCAAGGTCTTTGAAGGGCTCAAGCCAGGCACTGAAAATATTCCTGCAAGCCTCATTACCCTGGAGGTATATACCCCTGATTTTTCCTGTACCATTATCTATGTTGTAATAGGCAGAGAACTTATCATGTGCAGCGGTTTTGGCAATGGTGCCATTTCCACCAAAGGTCTTGGCAACATATCCGCGGGATCCCAGCAATCCCTGCTCTTCAGCGCTCCAAAGGCCTATACGGATCGTTCTGCGGGGCTGAACATTCAGGGTCCTCATGATCCGCATCACTTCCATCATTACGGCAGATCCGGATGCGTTGTCTGTAGCACCGGTACCAGCCTGCCAGGAGTCAAGGTGCGCACCAATCATGACCACCTCATCCTTCAATGCAGGATCAGTGCCAGGGATTTCAGCAATAACATTGTAGCCCTGAAGATCATCAGTGTAGAATTTTGTTTTGACTTCAGTATCCACCTTAACAGCGGTGCCTGATTTTGCAATCCTCAACAGGGTATTGTAATCTTCAACCCCCATGGCCATGTCTAAAAAGTTTTCAGGATCAGTGCCTTTGTATGCACCTCCACCTTGAGCAAACACAGTACCATCATGGTTTTTCAGTGAAGTACTCACCATGGCCACTGCACCCTCTTCCATTGCCATGTTCTTCAACATGGTCAGGAAGCGCATGGCACCAAAACCACCACGCTGCATTTGTTCGCGCATGCGGCGCATGGCAGCAGTATCGCGGGGTTGTCTTTGCTGTTGACCAGGAGCACCTTTTGCCTCAGCCATTTTAGACAGCTGCTCATCGGTATACCGTTGGGCATCCGCCTTGAAACTTTGTACATAATCATAAGACATGTCTGGCAAAATGACTTTGCCCTTGAGTTTGCCTTTATAGGCCATCACAGAAACAGAGTCCTTGATGTCTACCAGCAAAATATCGGCGGATTTCAAACCCTTTGTACCCTTGGTCCATGTCTTGGGATAGACCATCATGGGCTTGTAATAAGGAGCAGTCATGGCGAAATACATTTTCTCCAGCTCCCAGCCCTTTCCAAACTCGCCCCAGGGATCCAGGGTTGCATTTTGAACACCCCACTCGGTTAGCTTGTTTTTCGCATAGTTGGCAGCCTTGGTATATCCTGGCGAATTGGCCAAGCGGTTGCCATTGAGATCGGTAAGGTTCAGTGCGATGTCCATGACCTGGGATTTTACCAATCCCTGTTCACGGATCTTGGCCATCATGTTGAGGTCAACTTTCTCCTGGGCAAAAGACCCAAGGAACGCCATCATCAAAAGGATAAAAGAAGACAATATTTTCATTGTAATTATTTTGATGAATGTAAGAAAAAACGATGAAACCACTTAGATAAGACTATTTAAATGGTGAAGACCATCGTTTGTCTGTATAAACATTCTTTCCTGACAATGTCTTGATAAAAGCCACCACTGAAGAAATTTCTGATTGCTGCAGGTTCAGTCTTTGGACATTGCGTCCATTGGGTTTTAGCCTTTGATCCAGGTTGGCATTGTCGTTGATGAATCCGCCATAATGTGAAATGGCAGTGGCAAGATCACGAACACCTCCAGAATGCATCATGCGTCCGTTTAAAACACCTTCTGCGTTCATCAGATCCCTCAAAGAAGGAGCACGGGTAACGGTGACATCCTGTCCTGTTCCTGATGCAGTTGCAATTACACCATTGTTTCTTGATCGTGGATCAATATCAAACTCAGGTGCCCTATGGCAACCGTTACAGCCTAACCCTCCGCCGATCCTGCTGCTGTTGGCATCAAAAACTGGAGGCGTCATGAACAATCTTTTCCCTTCATTTTCAACTGCGGTAAAATTGCTGAAATCCTGATTTGAGTTGTTGACCAAGGCACGCCCAGCGTCATATTTACTGTCAAAAGATTGAATGCTTCTCACAAACTGGGCAAGGCATTCTTGCATCCGCGTCTCAGTAATCGTGACATCTCCGTAGGCAAATTTGAAAAGTTCATTGTAGTAGCCAATTTTTTGCAGTTTCGCCAACAAGGCACTGAAATTATCCCTGCCCAACTGCCCGCTGTATCCCATTTCAACGTGATTGGCAATCGGCTGTGTTGTTTGCGCCTCAAGGCTAATGGCACGTTCATCCCAAAAAAACCTGGACTCTTCTCCAAACCTGGCATTGATCAACCGCATGGAATGACGATCAGTAACTCCG
>CAITQQ010000147.1 GCA_903894575.1 uncultured bacterium | reverse complement strand
TCACCCCTGTTGTCTGCCTGCAGGGTCAAAATGACGTATTTCACCGTGGTTTGCAATGTCAGGGTCCAGATGATACAGGAAATTCCTCCCAATATCAGGTCTTCACTGATTACACGACCATTGATGATTGCACTAAAAACGTAAAGAGGCGATGTTCCGATGTCTCCGTAAATGATCCCCAGGGCGATCAGTAACCCCGCGCCGGTTACTTTGTTAAGCTGTTTACCCACAATGAAAAGATGTGATGATTGCCATATGGCATTTCAAAGGTATAGCGAATATTTGTTTCTTTTAACAAAGGTTGACCTAATTTTATACTGAAAGCAAATACAATGAAACATATCATCATATTCCTCCTCAGCTGCCTGCTCCATCTGGGATCTTTTGCACAGCAAATTGATTATTCCGAAGTTGACAAAGACGATTACCGGGAAATGAATTTTGAAATCATTGGTAAAATGGGAAACAACATCAATGTTTACAAGAATTTTAAAAATCGCCACGATATCTCGGTATACGACCTCGAGATGAAGCTCAAAAACAGGGTCAACCTTGGATTCCTTCCTGACAGGGTCATCAATATTGATTTCATCGCCTACAATGAATTTGCCTACATGATTTACCAGTACCAGAAGCGCAATGTCATGTATTGTTCTATGGTAAAAATCAATGCAGATGGCAAGCTCATGACAGATCCCGTCAACCTGGACACTTCCCAAATGACCGGCCTGATGGACAACAAGGTTTACTCCATGATCAGCAGCGACGACAAGAAACAGATCGTCATCTTCAAAATAAAGCGACCAACCGAAAAAAGTTACCTGATCACCTCGCTGCTATTTGACAACAAAATGCAACTCAAAAAGAAAAGCAATTTTGGTCTAAGGGCGAATGACCGTGAGGGTTCTTTCACTGATTTTCTGGTGGACAATGACGGAGATTTCATCTTCGGCAGAAGTGCCAGAACCGGAGGAAGGGAATACATCAACAAAATCGACCTGGTTTTCAAGCGTGCATTCAGTGATACCATCAAGATTATGCCCGTGGTGCTGAAAGAAAAAACACTTGATGAGGTGAAATTGAAGTTTGACAACTTCAACAAAAGGATCATCCTGACTTCTTTCTTTTACAAACAAAAACGGGGGAATATTGATGGATTGTATTCTTTGGTTTGGGACAAGAAAACTGAGTCTGTAGCTTCTGAAACGGATTTTCTTTTCAACGACACCCTTAGGATGGATGCCAAAAGCGAAACCGGGGCCATGAAAACCGCATTCAACGACCATTTCATTCGTCATGTGATCCCTGTGCAGGATGGAGGCTACGCTGTGGTTTCTGAACTGTATTATTCCTCTTCCAAGAACAGTGCCTGGAACAGGTACGATTACCTTTATGGTAGTGGCTTTTACTCCCCTTTTGACATGTGGTATTCATCTCCCATGAGCAGGATGTACAACTATGGATTTTATGACCCCTTCAACAGGTTCGGGCAACAGAACAATTATGTCCGGCATGTGTCAGAAAACATCATGGTATTCTTTTTCAACGCAGATGGCAAGTTGCGCTGGAGCAATACCATCAGAAAAAATCAATACGATGATAACTCAGATTCATTCATCTCTTACCAGCTTTTCAATACCGGGAATGACCTGCGCTTTCTTTTCAACCAGAAAGAAAAACGAGAGCTCTTGTTGAACTCTGCCACCATTGATGCAGAAGGAAGAATAAAGCGACAACCTACCTTGAAGAACCTCAACAGGGATTATGAATTCATGCCCAAATTTGGAAAACAGGTAGGCCTCAGACAAATTATCATTCCCTGCATGTACAAGAACTATATTTGCTTTGCTAAGCTCGAATTTTGATCAAGCAACGTGATAGGAATTTTTAAGCATAACAACCCCCTTGCCCTGCTGCTGCTGGCTTTGCTGGCCTTACTGCCAGGTATGACCGGTGACGTGATGGTGAATGCCACGGTGCCAGCTGGTGCTACTGCTATCTTCAACAAATTGTCTGGATACCTATCTTTTCTTGATGGCTCGAAGGGCATGCTGGGTAAAATAATTTATACAGCACTGTTGCTTTCGGAGGCTTTGATCCTCAACAAAATCATCTCCGACCACAAGCTCATGGAAAGAGCTGGCTTTATCCCTGCCATGTCTTTTTTACTGCTGAATGCCATTATGCCTTTCCGCACCGGTCCATTATTTCTTGCGCTGAACGGAATTTTCCTGCTTTTGTTGAAATTGTTGATTGTGATTTACAAACAAAGCAATGCGAATAACCAGCTCCTGCTGACAGGTTTTGTTGTTGGATGCATGGTATCGATGAACATCAACTATTTGATCCTGTATATCTGGATAAGC
>CAITQQ010000146.1 GCA_903894575.1 uncultured bacterium | reverse complement strand
GGCCAGGTCATCATTGCTTTTCCCAGGATCAATGATATGGGTGACACCCTGGTGAAGCAAAGCTGCAGCACAAGCCCTTTGCATGTCGCTCTTGGAACGCGGTGCACGTATGGCTCCTGAGATGCGCGATGGATGAACGATTGCAATCATTTTTTCTTTTTGTTTGTTTCGTTGTACGTTGCGAGATGCGTTTTGACCGCATCCACATCAATATCACTGATTACTCCCCTGCCAATTCTTTTCAACAAAATATAGCTCATGGTTTTGCTGACTCTTTTTTTGTCCATTTTCAGAACATTGAAAACTTTTTCAACATCAAAAGCTCCCCTTGTTGGCAAACCATAATTGATCAGTATTTGTTCCACACGGGCTGCATCCTTGAACCCCAGCAGGCTTGCAGAGAGCCAGCTGGCAAAAACCATTCCCAATGCAACGGCTTGCCCATGGGTCAACTCGTATTGGGTTTCCAGCGCATGACCAAGGGTATGACCGAAATTCAACATTTTTCGCTCTCCTGCTTCGAACTCATCCCTCTTCACCACTCCAGCCTTTAGCTTGACGTTGCTCAGGATGATTTCCTGCATCAGCTTTTTGCTCTTCTTTACTTTTTCCAGGTTCGAAGACTCCAGCAATTGAAAAGTCTTGGCATCCAGGATACAAGCATGCTTGATGATCTCTGCAAATCCATTCGACCATTCTGCATCAGGAAGGGTTTTCAAAAAAGATTGATCATAGTAAATGAAAGAGGGTTGACGAATAATGCCCACCATGTTTTTATATTGGCCAACATCAATCCCATTTTTTCCTCCGATGGACGCATCCACCATGGCCAGCAATGATGTGGGCACAAAACCAAACTGGATGCCCCGCATGAAAATGGAGGCTACATATCCAGTAAGATCGGTGACCACTCCACCACCAACGCCAACAAGGATAGACTTCCTGTCTGCCTGAAAGGCAATGAGCTGTTCAATGATAGCATCAGCCGTGGGTTGTACCTTGTACTCTTCGCCAGGTTTTAATGTAATCACATTCCAATTTCTGAACTTGGATGGATGTGCTTCAAAAACATTGGCATCAGTAATGATGATTGCTTTTTTCCTGTCAACAACAGTATCCAGCCGACTGAAAAGTGCATCAAAATAAAAGTCAACCGAAGCGCTTGAAAATATAAATTTCTTCTTGTTCATTAAAATCAGTCATTCATGATTTTGTTCTGCCTGTTGATGCTTTCCATGTGGATGGCATCCATGTAACGGGTAATGAATTCATCACTCAAGCCAACCTTGCCGGCTTTCTGCAATGCTTTCTCCAGCACCTCATTCCAACGCGTTGCCTGAAGGATGGTAACATTGTTGTTGCGCTTGTATTCTCCGATTTTTTCTGCGATGGACATCCTTTGTGAAATCAATTGCATCAATTCATCATCGATATGATTGATTTGCTCACGGAGTTTGTCCAATGCCGCATGATAAGATTCAGAAGGAACATCTTCACTTCTCCAGCTGATGGCAGACAGCATTTCCGCAAGACGTTCTGGCGTGATTTGTTGCTTGGCATCACTCCATGCATTGTCCGGATCAATGTGGCTTTCAATCATCAAACCATCGAAGTCAAGGTCGATTGCCTTTTGGGCAGTTGCCTGCAAAATATCCCTGCGTCCGCAAATATGAGAAGGGTCATTGATGATGGGCATTCCAGGCATACGGCGCTTCATCTCGATGGCAAGATGCCACAT
>CAITQQ010000145.1 GCA_903894575.1 uncultured bacterium | reverse complement strand
TTGTTATCAACCGTTTCACTAACCACTTTATGAACGTTGTTTGAATATTAGCAGCTATAGCTCCCCTCCAACCAAAGGTTGGTAAACCTGGACAGGAGGGGTGCCGAGTCCGATGAACGAAGTGAATCGGCTCGGCGGGGTGGTAGATTTATTCGGGAACCCTCATCCTTGCACAAATTCATAATTTTTATTTTTGCTTTATAATTCCACCACCCCGGCACTAATCCGTCTGCACCTTCGGTGCAACCGAATTAGTGCCACCCCTCCTGGACAGGAGGGGAGTTGTCTGATCCCATCTGAAAGGAAAAACACTTGATTTGTAGTATTATTTGCCACATGTTCCACGTGGAACATTCAAAATTGCCTTCTTAAGTAATTGTGCCAACTTCCTAAGAGACCTTTGGAAGTCATATAAAGCCACATGTTCCACGTGGAACATTCATCCCTCCCGATCAAATGCTCCCCGTTTGGGCATATCCATCAAGGATTTCCCAAAAATTCAGCTTGGCTGGACCGATCAAGCGAAAAGACCTTAGTTCTTTTTTATCTTTGCTGCATGTTCCATAAGTATGATGTTATTGTGGTTGGTGCAGGTCATGCAGGCTGTGAGGCTGCTGCCGCCGCGGCCAACATGGGAAGCAAGACCCTTCTTGTGACCATGAACCTTCAGACAATTGCCCAAATGAGTTGTAATCCTGCCATGGGCGGTATTGCAAAGGGGCAGATTGTTAGGGAGGTTGATGCACTTGGGGGATATTCTGGTATTGTTACCGACCAGACCATGATTCAATTCAGGATGTTGAACAGGTCTAAGGGTCCTGCCATGTGGAGTCCAAGGGCACAGAGTGACCGTATGCTTTTTTCCCAACGGTGGAGGGAGCTGTTGGAAAACACACCAAACCTCGATTTTTACCAGGACATGGTCAATGGACTGCTCGTAAAAGAAGGCAGGGTGAGGGGAATCATCACCGGAATGGGCAATGAGATAGAAGCCAAGTCTGTAGTCTTGACCAATGGAACCTTTTTAAATGGCATCATCCATATTGGAGAAAAGCAGTTTGGTGGTGGAAGAATGGCAGAGCGTGCGGCTACGGGTATTACAGAGCAATTGGTGGAACTTGGATTTGAAAGCGATCGCCTGAAAACAGGAACCCCTCCAAGGATAGATGGCCGCAGCCTGGATTATTCCAAGATGGAAGAGCAGAAGGGTGATGAAGAAATCACCGGGTTTTCTTACTTAAACATTGATAGGATCAGACCAGATCAACAAAGAAGTTGCTGGATTGCCTATACCAATCAAACGGTGCATGATACGCTGAAAACTGGCTTTGACAAAAGCCCCATGTACGCTGGCCGTATTGAAGGAACGGGGCCAAGGTATTGCCCAAGCATCGAAGACAAGATCAATCGCTTTGCAGAGCGTGACAGACACCAGTTGTTTGTTGAGCCGGAAGGCTGGAATACGGTAGAGATTTACCTGAACGGATTTTCGACCTCTCTGCCGGAAGATGTTCAATACAAATCACTGGTCAAGATTCCAGGCTTCGAGAATGTAAAGATGTTCAGGCCTGGTTATGCCATCGAATATGATTACTTTCCGCCTCATCAGCTTCATTACTCATTGGAAACCAAACAGTTACGTGGATTGTTCTTTGCCGGACAAATCAATGGGACCACCGGATATGAAGAGGCTGCCTGCCAGGGTCTGATGGCCGGGATGAATGCGCACAACAATGCATTTGAGCGAGAGCCCCTGGTTTTGAAAAGAAGTGAAGCCTATATAGGGGTCTTGATTGACGACCTGATCACCAAAGGAACAGAGGAGCCATACAGAATGTTTACTTCCCGTGCAGAGTTCAGAACCCTCTTGAGGCAAGACAATGCAGACATCCGCCTGACCGAAATTGGCTACGCACAAGGATTGGCCAGTGAAGAAAGATACCAGCAAGTGAAAAGCAAGAAAGACAATGTAGATAAAATCGTCAAAAAGTTCAGCGAGGTTTCTGTTGAGCCTGAATCCATGAATGCATTTTTTGAGGCAGCGGGTTCCGCAGCCCTGACTCAAAAACAGAAAATATCACAACTGGTCTTGCGCCCGGGTATCGGTGCCAAAGAAATGATCGAACACTCAGCACAACTGAAGGCTGAGTTTGGTCATTATGCTCCGCTCGAAATTGAACAAGCAGAGATCCAGATGAAGTATGCCGTTTACCTTGAAAAGGAAAAGGAAATGGTGCAAAAAATGGCACAAATGGAGGAGCTTGAAATTCCTGCAACCTTTGATTATACCAAGGTTCAGGCCATCGGTACCGAGGCGAGAGAGAAGCTGAAAAAAATCCAACCCAAAACGCTTGGCCAGGCATCCCGCATATCGGGTATCAATCCCAGCGATGTTCAGATCCTGATGGTATACATGGGCAGATAAGCGTAACTTGAAATCAAACCCAAAGATGACAACACTGAACCCCAAAGCGCTGATTGACACATTTCCATTGTTTGATCTTCCGCTTGCAACATTTTTGCATGAGCATGGTGAAAGCAAAACATTTGAGCAGGGTTCAATACTCATGAAGCCCGGACAGTTTTTCAAATATGCCATGCTCATTGTAAGCGGCAGGGTAAAACTCTATCGTGAGGGAGAAGATGGTGAAGAGTTTTTCATGTATTTTCTGGAAAGCGGAAACGCCTGTGCACTCAGCATGATGTGCATGGCGCGCAGCCAGACCAGCACCATCATGGCGGTTGCGATTGAAGAAACTGATGTTATCATGATTCCGATCCAATATATGGACGCGCTGATGAAAAACTACAGCGCCTGGTACCATTTTGTGATTGAAACATACAGGAACAGGTTTGAAGAATTGCTTACCGTTGTAGATCAGATCGCTTTCAAGAACATGGATGAGCGATTGGAGTGGTACCTGAAAAGACAGGCAAAATCCCTGGGCAACAACCTCATGCTAACGCATCAACAGATAGCACACGATATCAACTCTTCCAGAGAAGTGGTTTCCAGGCTCCTGAAAAAAATGGAAAAGACCGGCTTGGTGTCCATGGAGCGCAACAGTATTATATGGATGGGAGAGGAGCTTTAATAAAACCTCCTTCGGTGTGATAAATATCACGTTCAGATAAAATAAGTTTACTGAAATTTGTTTCACTCTTGTCAAGAGACAATATTAAAAATACATGATGACAATTATTGAACTGATCAAACAACCCTGGCCTTGGTATGTGGCAGGACCCATCATTGGACTGATGGTACCAACATTATTGATTTTTGGCAACAAAACATTTGGCATTTCATCATCATTGCGCCATGTATGCGCAGCATGTTTGCCTGCAAAGATTCCATTTTTTCAATACGATTGGAAAAAAGAAATTTGGAACCTATTTTTTGTATTTGGCATTTTTCTGGGAGGCATCATTACTGCAATGTATTTTAAAAATGATGCAGCAGTAGTTGTTGATTCAAACTTAATCACGGAACTCTCCGGGTATGGGATTGTTGATTTCAGTGGATTGGTACCTGCTGATATTTTCAGTTGGGCTTCTCTTGCTACACCAAGGGGTTTTATCCTCATGGTGATTGGCGGATTTCTTGTTGGTTTTGGTACACGGTATGCTGGTGGTTGTACTTCGGGCCACGCCATCATGGGCTTATCAAACCTTCAACTTCCTTCACTGATTGCAACCATATCTTTCATGGCTGGTGGTTTCATCATGGCCAACCTCATCCTTCCATTCATCCTTTCATTGTAAAATACAACGATCATGACAACAAATAAAAAAGATACCAATACAGATTTTGAAGTAAGGTCGTTGGATGCCATTTGCAAAAATCAAGAAACAGTAGAAACGCCCATGTGGCATAACATTAAATACCTTTTATTTGGTATTGCATTTGGTATTGTATTGATCAAGTCTGAAGTGATTTCATGGTTCCGCATCCAGGAAATGTTCAGGCTCCAAAGCTTTCACATGTTTGGTGTGATTGGTTCTGCAGTGGCAGTGGGTGCACTCTCAGTATTTCTGATCAAAAAATTCAAGATCAAATCAATCCAAGGTGAAGAAATTATTCTTCCGGAGAAAACTTTTAATAAAGGACAGATTTATGGTGGATTGCTTTTCGGTTTCGGCTGGGCAATGACCGGTGCTTGTCCTGGCCCCATGTTTGCACAGTTGGGCTATGGAGCAATAGCAACATCTGTAACCATTTTGATGGCCATTGTTGGTACTTGGGTCTATGGTTTGTTGAGAGAAAAACTTCCTTCGTAATTCCAGAAAAGCCATTATAAAAAAATACCGCTTGATTGCTCAAGCGGTATTTTTATTTGCAGAAAGCAAAGTTGTTTTTACCTGAACTCATAACCGAATCCCATCAATTGCGTGAGCAGAGAGTTGGGTGCATCGGTTGCAGTGCAACGACCCTCAAGTTTTGGTGCAATCGGAGAATGTATTTTCAGGTATTCTTCAATCACACTGTGCAGTGTAGCGCCCAGTCTCTTGGGGTTTTTAACTCCTTCAACACGACAAATCGTTGTATCCGGATCTCCCTCGCGTTCGCAGGCAACGAAGCTGTATGTTTTTTCAAGGTCAAGGGGTTGGTTGGCAACCTTGATCCAGTTGACTCTTTTTCCCGCATCGTTTCCAATGGTAAAGTTGACCTCCATTCCTTTGAAGCGTACCACCCATCCGCCAAAGCGCTTGGCCGGATCTTTTGCAAATGCATTTTGCAATTCCTTTTCCATCCAATCCCACAGTTGTTTTCCGGTGATGAATCCTTTTTTTGCTTCGCTATCTACCGGTAACATGTTCCACAAATAATCAACGGTGATGATGGCTTCACCTGTGGCCGGATCGGGTACAAGTGGAGGACAAAAACGGAAACCATTGCTCAGTGCGATGTCTGGTTTGAACTTCCACATGATGGCATCTGTAATGAAATTGTCCATTGGCGTTTCAATCACGTAGTAACGCATCAATGGTGTTTTCGATTTTCCGATCACGCGGTTCAAATCTTTTTTATAGGGCTCACGCGCTTTTTCTACCAACCGTTTCATTTCCTCATCCTGCTTGTATACAAGCGGATCAACATCCAGCAATTGATAGGTATGGTCTTTGACCATTCCGTTCTCAACAACAATATCAAGTTTTGCAATGAACGATCCGAAAGCACCAGGTTCAGTAACTTTTGTGTGCACACCTTGTATGGGCGTTCTGACACGCTCATGTGTATCTGCTCCCAAAATATAATCAACACCTTTTACTTGCGGCATATTGGCCAGACCAACTTGTTGTGCCAGACCCATGTGTGTAAGGAGGAAGACCATATCACACAATTCATACTCCTTCAGGATTTTAATGTATTTTGAAACATTGATCTCTGGCATGGTAAACTTGATGCCATCGCTATAGGCCGGAGATTGGCGCTTTGGCGTAAGCGGATCATTGTATCCGATAAAACCAATTTTGATGCCAGCAATATGTTTTACAAAATAAGGTGGAAAGATCAGGTCTCCCTTCATCTCATCTTTTGTATCGTGGAACATGTTGGCGCACACTTTAACACCATCGTATGCGAACATGTCTTTCATCATCATTTCTTTTCCATACACTACTTCCCAGTTGCCCGGCAGCATGATGTCGTATCCAATATTATTCATGAGTGGAACGATGGCCCGGCCTTCACTCATGGCAGCAACGCCGCTTCCCTGAAAACAATCGCCACCATCAATTACCAATGTGTTGGCTTTGTTTTGGTTGCGAATGGTATTGACCATGGATTTCAAGGTGGCAAATCCTCCCCGCTTTTTGAAAACCGGTTTGCCTTTTTCCATGAAAAACTCATCATGAACCATGAGCTGTGAATGGATGTCTGCGGTATGCAGCAGTGTCAACTTTGTGGCTTTCCCATCGACAACCGCCTTGTTGTTGGACATGGATTTTTCCTTGTAGTTGGATTCTTCATTGTTGAGCGCTGATGCTGCAACGGGAGATCCAATCAGCCCGCCACCGATGCCAAGACCCAATCCCAGCCTTGTTGATCTTCTCAGAAAATCTCTTCTGCTGTTTTCAGATAACTCAACATGCATTTCTTTTTCTGCCTTGCTGATGGCGGCTGAATGGCAGGAGTTGCAGGAGCAATTGTTGATGTGTGACATAATTATTTTTTTCTGGCTTCAATGATGGGTTTGAAAGGACCGAACTTGTGTTGTTCTTCTGTGAATCCATCTGTGTAAGGGCCAAATGGATGATCAATCGGTTTCTTTGAAATATTGGGCCAGTCTTTGCTCAGGTCTTTTGATGGGCGGGGCCTGGAATTCACGAAGGCAGCCACATCC
>CAITQQ010000144.1 GCA_903894575.1 uncultured bacterium | reverse complement strand
TCTTGCTCATTTTCAACCATTACCTGATTTATTATTTGAAGAGCTTCAACTACGACTTTCCCACAATCTTTTGAAGGTTGAGATGCGGTAGGTATATCTGATTTTTTCTCTTGAGTGTAATTCTCACGCTTAAATTTTACTTGTGAATCTGTATTGATAGTGGCAACACCTTTTCTATAGGCAGGTGTATCAGTAGGCGCCTTCCATAGATTCTCTAACTCATCATCTAATGTCATAATTGTGAGCGAGCATCCTGCCATATCAAGGCTTGTAACTAGTTCACCAACTTCTGGATCCACAATTGTAAATCCTTCAGCAACTAATAGTTGCTGAATTTCATTCCAAAGAATGAAAAGTTCTTCATATTTTGTTGCACCTAATCCATTTACAATGACTGCAATACGAGATCCATTTTCTATCTTAATTTCTTCTAAAACCCCTGAAACTAATTGCTTAGCTAGCCCCTTTGCAGTGGGCAGAGCTTCATCTGAAATTCCAGGTTCTCCATGAATTCCTAAACCAAGACCCATCTGTCCTTTTATTACTTCAAATAAAGGAGCATTTGCTCCGGGTAAAGTGCATCCGTTAAGGCCTATTCCAAGAGTTCTTGTAAAGTCATTTGCTTTTTTTGCCACCCTTTCTACGTCATCAATTTTGTAACCGGCATCGCCCGCTGCGCCTGCAACCCGAAATACTGTGAAATCACCAGCAATCCCACGCCGTTTTTGTATTTCAGTAATAGGTGCACTAGCAATATCATCAGTTACATAGAAAGTTCTAACATCAAGACCTTCTTCTTGTAGGCGCTTGGCCGCTTGGTTAAAATTCATGACATCTCCTGCATAATTTCCAGTGATGAATAACAGTCCACCGTTTGCCCATGCAGCCTTAGCTACACCGTAAGCATCTTCTGCAGAGGGTGAGGTAAAGACATTTCCAACAACAGCACCGTCAGCAAATCCTGTGCCAACCACCCCACAAAAAGCTGGGTAATGCCCAGATCCGCCACCAACAACTACGCATGCCTTTTCGGATGTGGGTCCTTTGGCACGAATTACGCCACCAGGCACTTGAAGTACATATTGGGGATACAAGGAGGTGAAGCCTGACAGCGCTTCCTGCGTAAAATCAGCAGGGTCATTAAAGATCTTGGTCATCTGAGCAAATCTTGTGCTTTTTTATCCACACCCCTACTTTGCCACTAGATTCAAGAAAATCAACAAAAGTTACGAATTTGTAACATGATTTATGTGAAATATTGCTCATTTTCATTTACAAACAACATTCCAAGTGCTTGGCTTGCCGGCATGAGTGCAGATATGTCTTCAAATGCCATTGAACTAGTTGGGGTTAATAAATCATTCGGAGGCGTGCCGGTATTGAAGTCAATTGATTTTACCCTTAAGGCGGGGGCAATAACCGCAATGGCTGGGGAAAATGGCGCTGGAAAATCCACAATATTAAAAATAATCTCCGGACAATTACGTCCGGATTCTGGAAAAGTATTTGTATCCGGTACCGAAATGGCGCTCTTCGATCCAAAAAATTCCCGCAAGCTGGGTGTGGCAATTATTCCACAAGAACTTGCTCCGTATCCAGATTTAATGGTCTATGAAAATATATGGGTTGGGCGAGAATTAAAATCTAAATTCGGCACTTTAGATCGTCGTGAAATGCTAAATCGTTCGAAAGCAATGCTCGAAGTATTTGGTGTGGATATTGATGTTCGTCTTCCAATGAAAAAAGTTTCTGTTGCGTTAACGCAGATAATTGAAATTGCAAAAGCATCAACATGGGGTGCAAAAGTTTTGTTGCTTGACGAACCAACTTCTTCGATTTCAGACAGAGAAATAGAACGCCTATACG
>CAITQQ010000143.1 GCA_903894575.1 uncultured bacterium | reverse complement strand
TGTAGAGAATGCTGGTATATAAATTCAAATAATTCACAATGCCATAGTGGGTACTGGCAATGAATCCGATGCTGCCCTTGCCGGGCATGAGGACATAATTTTCAGTTATCGATTTTTTGCCTGCAGTGGCCCGCAGTGTATCATAAATGAAAAAATTACCGGCATTGCAACCATTGGCAATGAAAAGCGGATACTTGCCTGCATTGTCAAAAATGGAAGGATCATCTAGGTTAAACTCCATTGAGTTGGCAGAAGAGTGCCCGAAATAGGTCAAGACACCCAAGCCTTCAGTAAATAAATTCCCCAGCAAACCAGAGTTTACCAAATCAACCCCTGCTGATGTGATCTTTTCAAAAGTGTAGACCTTGGCGCCATAAGAGGCGTCCTCAACATACCTGCCGGCTGACTTCATGTAATTGTTGATGAGGTTCTGAAGGTATGGATCTCCTCCGCCAATGACATGGGCAAAATTCTTCATCCAAGCCTTGTCTTTCACCGTTTGGTTGATGGAAAGCAATGACTTGTCGTGCTGCTTGACTTTTTCCAGATAAGCATTGATCTCATCACCCGTGGTAACAGACAATCTTCCAATGGGGATCTCTGGTGTTGCATCATTGTCAGAAGATGCAAGGATGTTATCCGATCCTGGATTACCAAAAGTCGGTACAAGATTGATGCGCTCTGTAATAAGCTTAGACTCGTTGTACCGGTATTGGTCATAGGTTATCCCTTTGCCAACCAGTAGTACATGTTGAGGATTGATTGAAAAATACGCCTTTGCAAAAGCAATGAAATTTTTAATAGACAAAGGATGCTTCTTGATGCCAAATGCAAATTGATCCACCAATTCATCAATATCATAAATACCGACTTGGTATTTTCCACCCTCATTGCTCGACCTGTAATTTTTATAGTTTTGGATGGCATCACCATTGCTGCTGGCTGACAAACTGGAATGAGCAATCATCAAATAATTTCCCTGGCGGGAAGATGCTGCATAATCAACAAAATTTCTCTTGGTCATCCCCGCCACCAATTTCACGGCAGCCACAGAAGCATCCAACATCACAAAATTCCTTTCACCCCCGGCAGGCAAGGCAAAACGAAACTTACCCGAAACAGTCATATCAGCAACATATCTTTTTCCTTCACTCAAGGCATATAAAACCGGAGCAACAGCATTGTTTCTGAAATTGGTAACCTCCAGATAATTTCCGACAGAAGTTCCCGGAAGGGTGAATTCAAATAATCCATTTCCACCGAAATCAAACTTTCGGGGATAGACAAGTTCATACTTCCCCAACGTAATCCTGTCCGATCCAACAAGGCTGGCATTGTGAATCCTTATGGTGTCTACTGCTCGGCCCAGCAAGGTTTTCTGAACGGTTGTGGTTTGTATCGCAGCAGTAAAATAATCCATAGACTGGTCAATGATCTGGGTTCCATTGACAGAAACCTGAAGTTTTCTTGCATTGAGGGCATTGCCAAATGCAGTGATTTTTAATCTGGCATCTGGACCTTCTGGGGCAAATGCAAGATTATTGTACTGTTCTACCAAAGGTGATCCCGGCTGAACATTTCGGCTGCTCCATCCTTCGCCATTGTCGTAAGAGGAAGAATACACATAAATGCCCACAATGGAGGCATACCCCGGATTGAGCTGGTCCTTGAAATTGCGTTCAAGCCGGTGCATAAAATAAGGCTCTATCGGCAAGGTATTGGAAGCGGTATTGTTCAGTGCATTGAGCACCCGCGCGTTGGAAGCTGATGCATTGACGGTAAGAAAATAAGCAGCAGTGTCTGTTTGCAAACTCCATTTATCAGATAACTGAAATTCAGGTTTTTTGTACAAGACAGCATCTGCCTTGCCATCATTCATCTGTCCGAAAAACTCAATGAAATCAGCAGTAGTCAAGAGGCCTGCAGTCTTGCTTGTAAACAGTGGAATTTCTTTTCCATTGCGCCACAACTGGAAATGCTCTGCAGGTGTATTGGCTAACCCATTGGCTTGTAATGTTGCATAGGGGATCCTGTATAACCCGTTCTCCCCTACCTTGAATTTATAATAAGCCTTGTTGTAATCAATCCACTCATTGTTGTACTGTGCCTTGAGGTATGTTGATGAGAAGATCATCAATATGAACAACGCGAGGCCTGTATGGAATGATTTTTTCTTCATCAGTAAACGTTTTCTTTTCTGACCAGGTTCAACTTCAATGAGAAAATATGGGTAAACAATGGGTTTGATTGGTTGGCAAGATTGGTGAATGCATAATCAATTTCTACGTTCTTCAGTTTGAAACCAACCCCCAGACCTGGCTGATAAATCCAAACCTTTTTCAGGTTTGTGGTATCTCCATCTTTCAAGCCTTGCTGAAAGTTATAGACTCCCAAACGGCCAAAGAGCTGGTGTTTATATCCCAACTCCAACCCAGCCCTAGGATCCATGTTCACTGCAGCTGAGCTGAACAATACATTTCTCCTGCCATCAAAATTAAAATCCATGTTTAGTTCTGCCGTCAAACCCAGGTTTTCTGAGAGTTCGGAAAAATAGGATGCACCCAATACCAATCTTGGCGCCGTCAACTCAGTTGATTTGACAGGAATATCATTGTTGGTTAGATACAAGACTTCTTTCTCCTTATCGGTAAAACTGAAATTCCAGGCATTGAACGTAGTAGATACATCTTTTACTACCAGTCCAACATTGAAACGTCGGGTACGATACTGCAAACCCGCGTCCAATCCTATCCCCCAAGCCTTTGCAAAACTGCCCACACTCCTGTGTATTACTTTGGCATTGGCGCCAAATGAAAACGTACGGTATTCATCACTGAAAATTACCTGACCATAAGACACCAACAAAGCGTAATCTGCTGATGAGAAAGACCTGATGTTGTTGTAATTCACAGAACCATCGGGCTCCACCAAAAACAGCGTATTGGGAATGTCATCTACTGCAAAACGGATGAGCGAAAACCCCAGGCTCCGGGAAACAATTGTTGGGTCTCCGAGAGGCATGGCAATGGAGGCATAGTCATATTTGCCAATGCCGGCGAAATATTCTGCATGCATCAATGAAGCAATGGAATGTTCTTTGACTTCCGTCAGTCCGGCAGGATTCCAATACCCTGCGGTGGCATCAGCAACACTGGCCACCTGTGCTCCACCCATTCCCAAACCTCTTGCACCGGCACCAATGTTCAGGAATTCGTTAGAGTATTTCCTGAATTGGGCAGACGTATCATTCACCCAAAGGCAAACGACAGCAAAGACACAAATTCGGAAATAGGTCATATTTGACATAAAGGTAAACCAGCGGCATGATAAATCAGCCTAAAAGTCAACGCGCAATGGTTTAATTAACGTTTTACCCTCCTATATATTGTCCATTTTGCCTTGCGCGCTTTCCTTCCTACATTTGCGCAAACTACTTGAAATGAGCCTCATAGAAGAACTCAAATGGCGGGGAATGCTCCAGGACATCATGCCTGGTACTGAAGAGCAGCTTAAAAAGGAAGCAACAACTGCCTACATTGGTTTTGATCCCACCGCTGAGAGCCTGCACATCGGTAGTCTTGTACCTATCCTGCTATTGTATCACCTCCAGCAAGCAGGCCACAAGCCGATTGCCTTGGTAGGTGGAGCAACCGGCATGGTGGGTGATCCCAGCGGAAAAAGTGAAGAGAGGAATCTCCTGAATGAAGAAACACTTCAGAAAAATATTGCTGGCGTAAGAAGTCAGCTGGAAAAATACCTGGATTTCAGTCCTGCAAGGGAGAATGCCGCCGAAATCGTCAACAATTATGATTGGTTCAAAGGCCTGGGATTCATTGATTTCCTGCGAGATGTGGGCAAACACCTCACCGTCAACTACATGATGTCCAAAGACAGTGTGAAGAAAAGGATTGAAGGCGAAACAGGCATCAGCTATACAGAATTTGCCTATCAGCTGATGCAGGGATATGATTTCTACTGGCTCTATACCCATAAAAACTGCAAACTCCAGATGGGCGGAAGCGACCAATGGGGTAATATTACTACAGGCACTGAGCTGATCAGGCGTAAAGCCGGTGGAGAAGGATTTGCCTTTACCTGTCCGCTGATTACCAAAGCGGATGGTGGAAAATTCGGAAAAACCGAAAAGGGAAATGTTTGGCTGGATGCTGAAAAAACAACGCCTTTCCAATTCTACCAGTTCTGGCTCAACGCAGCAGACACCGATGCTGAGAAATGGATCAAGATTTTCACATTGCTCTCTAAGGAAGAAATTGAAGCCTTGCTGGCCTCTCACGCCATTGATCCAGGAGCAAGGACCCTGCAGAAAAAACTGGCGGAATCGATAACCACATTTGTCCATGGAGCAGAGGAATGTGCCTCCGCCATGCAGACCACCGAACAACTGTTTGGCAAAAAAGAGGAAATCAACCTGAATGAGCTGAATGAGGACGAATTGCTCAATGCCATGGAAGGAGTTCCTGTACATAACATCGCCAGCGCATCTGTTCAGGCAGGCATTGATATTGTTTCCTTCCTCTCCGACACGGGCATCTTCCCGAGCAAAGGAGAGGCCCGTAAAATGGTGCAAGGCGGCGGCATCAGCATCAACAGAGAAAAAATCACGGACCAGGCCTTTCTAGTCAATGCCTCAAGTCTTTTGGCTGGAAAATACATTGCTGTTCAAAAAGGCAAGAAGAACCATTACCTCGTTAAGATGGATTGAATAAAATTCATCCACGATTGATGCTGAAAATTTTGGCGCAAAAAGGTAAATATCTTATTTTTGCGTCCCGTTAGGGAGGATGCCCGATAGTATAATGGTAGTACGACAGATTTTGGTTCTGTTTGTCTTGGTTCGAATCCAGGTCGGGCAACAAAAAAAAGATCCGCAAATTGCGGATCTTTTTTTATTCGGTCATCTTACCAGATTTCTTCAGATACCTCACGTACAGGTAGAATAATCCAAGCACCAAAACAGCATAGATACTGTTCTTCAAAATATCTTCGATTTGATAAAGGCGGATGATCAGCAAAACAATACCCGCCAACCAAATGAACTGGGTGGTATATTCTTTGAGCACCCATCTCTTCCAGTTGAACTCCATCGATGAGAATGTAGCTCCCAGCCCTTTCAAGGATGGAACCCAACGATTGACTTTTGCGCAATAAACATCAAAATCAGCACCAAATTTTCCTCTTAAAAAATTCTCTTCAGCGAGCACAATGGCTTGATAAATGAACAGGAACAATGGCATGATGATGGCAACATAAATCAGGGAGTTGGCTAAAATTCCTACGCCCAGGAGCATCAGAATGTTTCCAACATAAAGGGGATTTCTGCAATGAGAAAAAATCCCTGTAGAGACCAGGTGTTCCGCATATACTTTCTTGTCTTTTCCTCCCCTCACAATATAGGCCAAACCAATCGTAGCGCCCCTGATGGCCTGTCCCAAAACTGTCACAAACAGTCCGATGACCAAGGGCCAAGTTTTATACTCTTCATGGAAAATGTTTTCGGTAAACAACTCAGGAGAAGGCAAGAACAACAATCCGTAGAGCAGTATAAAAAGCAGGTTCCTGTATTTGAAAAAGAAATTACCGATCTGGATCATGATAGTTTTTTTGCGATGAATCCTGAGAAATTATACCACTTGAAAAAGACTTCTACAGTCCTGAATCCCACTTCTTTCAGCAAGGTGATGTTTTCGCTCAACTTGTAAGGAATGAGGATGTTTTCCAATGCTTCACGCTTTTGGGAAATCTCCATTTCACTGTAATCATTCCTGCGTTTGAAATCGTAATAATATTTGATGAAATCACGGTTGAAGTCTGTTTCTTCCGCAAGTATTTTCTCAATGACAATCAATACACCACCGGGCTGAAGTTGGTCGTGGATGGACCGCAACAATTTCTCCCTGGCGATAGGCCTGACAAATTGAAGGGTAAGGCAAAGAATAACAACCGTAGCATCCTTCATGGGCACATGACCGGAATTCAGGTCGGCTACTTCCAGAGAATAAGGCCTTGTCATTCCACGCTCTTCCAGCTTTGCCTTGCACTTTTCCAACATGGGCTCAGAATCATCTATGCCCACGAATTTGATGTTTTGGGGAACGGTTTGGTCCATCATGATCATGGTGGCTCCGGTAGAACAGCCCAGGTCATAAATGACACCATTCTCACCACAATGGTCTGCCACCAACTCAGACATCATCCGCTGCATTTCAATATAATAAGGCACAGACCTGGTCACCATATCATCAAAAACACCAGCCACCTTGTTGTTGAAAGCAAAATCAGAGGCTTGTTTGATGGGTTCGTCAAAAATTTTATCCATGGTTTAATGTTAAGGGTGGTTTTCTGACTTGATTGGCCAGATGTTGAATCTTTATTATTGAAGTGCCTGCAATATATCTTCTAAAATATCATCCGGATGTTCCAGGCCTACAGAAAGCCTGATCAGTCCGGGTGTTATTCCCACAGCTTGGCGTTCAGCTTCTGACAATTTGGAATGGGTTGTACTCGCCGGATGAGAGGCAATGGTGCGACTGTCTCCCAGGTTGTTGGTCATTGACAACCATTTCAGCCCATTGAGAAACTTGCGACCGCCCTCGAGGCCTGCCTTGAGTTCAAAGGTCAGTATTCCGCCCCCATTGGACATCTGCTTGACAGCAATATCATACCTGGGGTGTGATGGCAAGAAAGGATACTTGACCCAATTCAATGCAGGATGATGCTCCAGGGCCTTTGCAATCTGCAAGGCATTTTGTGCATGCTTATCCATCCTTACATAAAGCGTTTCAAGGCTTTTGGACAATACCCATGCGTTGAATGCGCTCAATGAAGGTCCGGTATTCCGGATATATAGGTACATTTCCCTGATCAATTCTTTTTTCCCAACAACAACGCCTCCCAAAACCCTTCCCTGACCATCCATAAACTTGGTGGCTGAATGCAAGACCAGGTCTGCACCAAACTTGATCGGCTGCTGTACTGCAGGGGTTGCGAAGCAATTGTCTACAACAAAAAGGATGTTGTGTTTTTTGCAAAGGGCTGAAACCATCTCAACATCAATAATATCAAGCCCAGGATTAGAAGGTGTTTCAACATACAACAACCTGGTATTGGGCTTTATCAGGGCCTCAATGGACTCAGGCTTGTTCATGTCAAAATAGCTGTATTCAATTCCCCATTTGGGCAGGTATTTTGTCAAGATAGCATGGGTAGATCCAAATACTGCAGATGCAGAAATCACATGATCACCAGCAGACAAGAACGTCATGAAACAGGCGTTGACAGCCGCCATGCCTGTTGCTGTGGCAATGCCATCTTCAGCACCTTCCATCAAACAAACTTTCTTGATGAATTCATCAACAGAAGGATTGGAAAAGCGGGAATAGATGTTTACATCCAGGCTGTCATCAGAAAAAGCGGCAGCCATATCCTCTGCAGAATCATAAACAAAACTGCTGGTGAGAAACAATGGTGTTGAATGTTCTTTTTCCCCCGTTCTTTCTGTTTGGGTCCTGATGGCTATGGTTTCCGGGCGCATAAAAGATTATTTTATTGTCCGGACACTGCCGAACCATTTACAATTACATTAAAACGGATATCAGCCCCGGCAACCCTGAGGGTTTCAGCGACTGAGCAGTATTTCTCCATTGATAAATCGACAGCCCTGAAAGCCTTGGTTGGATCCACTTCGCCGGAAATATTGAAGACAATGGTGATATTTTTCCATAGTGAGGGTTCTTTTCCTTCCTCCCGTTGGCCATCTACTTCAATGATGAGGTTTTCAAGAGACTGGCGTTGTTTTTTCAGGATGCTGATCACATCAACAGCACTGCAGCCGCACAATGCGGAAAGCAACATTTGCATGGGCCTGAAACCAGATCCGTTTCCTCCCTGTGCGACAGGGATGTCGATGCGCATGGTATGCCCATCTGCATCAGTAACATCCAACCCATATTCCTTTTCAGCCAAACGGGCTGTGATCAGTGCCATAGCATAAATTTGACTGCAAATATACGATTTCAGCCCCAAAAATGGCTGAACGAGCCTACTTGATTGGTATTCAAGCCAACTGCGCTACATTTGGGTATATGACCAGTGAAACAGCCATCTTGCTTCAGGAAAAATTGGCAGGCCTGCAAAGCAGTTTGAGGCAATTGAAAGAAGATAAAATTCAACTACAAGTTGAGATTGATTTGCTTAAAAAAGAAAAGGAAATCCTGATGAATGCGCTGGATCATTTTACCAGCCTGGAAGACCGGGCCGAAAACCTGCAAAACAAGAACATCTTCCTTGAATCCCAGCTTCATTCATTGCTCAATGCCATTGAAAAAATGGAAAGAGACCAATGATATCGACTTAATTCTTCTGCAACCGGCTTATGCATTTTTCAAGACTCAGCTTCCAACTTTCAGGACCTATCCCAAAAACTCGCTTGATTTTTTGTTTGTTCAAAACGCTGTAAGCAGGACGCTTTGCTGGAGTAGGATATGCACTGGAAGGAATGGGATGGACAATGCAATCCGCAGCAATAAGACGTTTGATTTCTACAGCAAAATCATACCAGGTTATTTCTCCGTCATTGGAATAATTATAGATTCCTGGATGCCATGCTGGTTGGCCGATGATGTGTACAATAAATGAAGCCAGGTCTGCTGCCCATGTGGGGCTACCCTTCTGGTCGTTGACCACGGAAATCTCTTTGCGATCCTTCATCAAACGCATCATGGTCTTGACAAAATTATTTCCATGAAAAGAGTATACCCAGGAGGTTCGGATGATAACAGAAAGCGGATCATTTTCAATCGCTTCTTTCTCTCCCGCCAATTTGGTTTTTCCATAAACAGAACTGGGCGCTGTGGGAGATTCTTCAGTGTATGGGTCGCTTGCATCTCCACCATAAACATAATCAGTGGAAACATGAATAAAACGGCAATCATGTGCAGCTGAAACAGCGGCCAATATGCCAACAGATGTGGCGTTCACAATTTGCGCCAATTCAGCTTCTTGCTCTGCTTTGTCTACAGCTGTATAGGCAGCACAGTTGATGCAGTAATCAGGTGAGAAAGAAGCAAACATATTCCTTACCAATTCAAAATGATGAATGGGCAAATCCTCTCTTGAGAGAAATAAAAATTCAACATCTGTATGTGCGGAAGCCAAGTCACGCAATTCCTTTCCAAGCTGACCATTGGCTCCTGTTACGAGGATTTTTTTCATGGATGGAAATTAAAAATTGGCATCAATGTTGTCGAATGTTGGAAGCACAAGGTCTTTATCCGAAACAACTATTTCTTCTGGAGAAAGTTGCCAATCAATGTTCAGCAACGGATCATTGAAAAGCAATCCAGACTCACTCTGCTTGTTGTAAAGAGCATCGCATTTGTACATCACATCAGCGGATGCACTCAGTACTGAAAACCCATGGGCAAAGCCTTTGGGAATAAGCAGTTGTTTTTTGTTTTCTGCTGTGAGGACAACAGAAAATGATTTTCCGAAAGTTGGTTGACCTTTTCTAAGGTCAACAACAACATCCAGTATCTCTCCTTGCAAGACCCTCAGGAGTTTGGTTTGCGCGAATGGGGCTTTCTGGAAATGCAATCCCCTGATCACCCCATGCTTTGAATGGGATTGGTTATCCTGAACCCAATGATAATCAAGTCCGACCTTCAATTGAGACTCCCTGTTATAGCTTTCAAAAAAATATCCCCTTTCGTCCGCAAAAACAGAAGGGATCAGTACAACCAATCCTTCAAATCCTGTTGTTTCAACCTTCATCTTATCGGCTTGTATATTGTTGATCGTAATATTGTTTATATGATCCTGAGGTTACACTTTGGATCCATTCCGGGTTGGCCAGATACCAGTCGATGGTTTTGTCCATGCCTTCCTCAAACTGTAAAGAAGGTTCCCAGCCCAATTCCTTGTTCAACTTTGTGGCATCGATGGCATAACGCATATCATGCCCGGCTCGGTCTTTTACATAGGTAATCAACTTTGCACTTTCCCCATCTGCTCGACCAAGTTTCTTATCCATGATGCTGCAAAGCAGGTGAACGATATCGATATTTTTCCATTCGTTGAAACCGCCAATATTGTAGGTCTCACCCAATTTCCCCTGATGGAAAATCACGTCAATGGCCCTTGCATGATCATTCACCCAAAGCCAATCCCTAACATTCTCCCCTTTGCCATAAATCGGCAATGGCTTTGAATGCACGATATTGTTGATCATCAGTGGCAATAATTTTTCAGGAAACTGATGCGAGCCATAATTGTTGGA
>CAITQQ010000142.1 GCA_903894575.1 uncultured bacterium | reverse complement strand
CAACCGTCAGGTTCTCATTCCAGAAATGGTTGAAAGGCATTCCCCAACCTGTTTCTGGAAAATTTTTTTCCAACTTGATGCTCATGGTGGAATCGCCTGCCAGGAATATTTTAATTTTTCTCTGGTCGGGCACAAATGCAACCAATAACATGATGACGAAGGCAGACAACAGCTTTTTCATTTCAGCAAACTGTTTAAATATACTTCAATATTGGTAAAATAAGTGTGTAATCGAAGGGTGGCTGCATCAGTATGATCATTGGGGTTGAGTCCCTTGCTAATCTCCCATTCATCTGGCATTCCATCTGCATCTTTGTCTGTCAGACTTGCTGAAGCTTTCAATTCAGGCCAGGCCGTCTTTGATTTTTCATAAGCTGTTCCATGTGGAAATCCACCCTGTACATCAATGATTTTCCCTTTCCCAGTTTGCATTTCGCTGATGATTCTTTCATCCACGGCATCACGGTGCAGGGAAGCTCCCACCATTTTGATGATGGACTGATAGGCTCTGTCAGCATCTTCTTTGGGAAGGTCTATCACACCATGTGGTTGACTGATGTAAACCCCCGCAACAGGCATTGCAGTCACTCCCATCATGTTGTCGCGGTTGACCACCCGATTGCCTTCAATCATGTTGCCATTAACAAAGTACTGACCATAAGGCAAAGCATCTGTTTTGGATGGGTCCAGGAAATTACCAGCAGCAGAAGGTTTTGTGGATGGGCCGGGCTTGAAATAATTGTTGACAATATTGTACTTCCCAAATTCCCCGCCATAGATGGCCTTGTTTTGCCAGTTGTAGACCACATTGTTCTGGAAATCCACCAATTCCTCTTTTGCACCAAGGCGCGCACCATTGAAGCGCGGATTTCTGCTGATGCAATGGGCAAATAAATTGTGGTGCGCAGAAAGATGGGATCCACCCCAGATGCCGCCATAGCCGTGGTTTTCCCAATCCTTATCGCCGGTCTCAAAATGATAGGAGTAATTCAAGGGCTCTGCGATGACATTCCATTGCAAAGTAGTGCTGTCGCCACCATATACCGACATGACCTCATCGGTACTCCAGCTCATGCTGCAATGATCGATGATGAGTTGATTGTTTTTTGATCCTGAAAGCGCATCATCCCCACCGCTTCCATCCACCATACCTTTCTGTGACTGGTATTTGTCTCCCATCCTGAAACGCAGATAGCGAAGAATGATTTGATCTCCTTTGAGCCTTACGGGATGGTCTGCAATGCAAATTCCATCTCCAGGGGCGGAATGCCCGGCAATGGTAACGTTTCCTTCGATTTGCAAAGGTGACTCAAGGTGGATGGTTCCTGCAACGGCAAAAACAATGACTCGCTTTGATTTTTGCTGGGCAGCTTCCCTGAAACTGCCTGGGCCAGCATCATTGAGATTGGATACCACCAGCGTCTTTCCTCCACGGCCACCCACTGCGTGTTTACCAAAGCCTTCAGCTCCGGGAAATGCGATGGGACGCTCTTTCTGGGCAGAGGAATGAATGCTGAAAAATAAACCTGTCATCAAAAGGATGACAGTGGAGAGTTTCATGTTAATCATGAGAATAAAAACAGGTGGCCAATCAATGACCACCTGCGTGTTGTAATTTAATTAATATCCTGGATTTTGCTTCAGCTTGCCTTGATAAGAAGTGATGGTAGCCTGATCAAATGGGAACAGCTCACTTTTACCTGGAACAAAAAATGAAGCCATGCCTTCCCACAACTGCTTGCTGTCAATTTGAGCAGTTGTCAACTGTTGTGCCCAATCAGTCCTTGTCCAACCTGTAGCAGGGTTGGGCACCTGTGTTGGTCTCCAAAATGGTTGTGCAGTTGCAGCAGTATTTGTGCCTGCAAAAAACTGAATCTCCTCCCCATTGTTTTTCCAGTAGATGTACTGAGGCACTTTGTCATAGGGGGCTTTCCTGTCCCGGATCAATTGTATGTTGGCACGGGCCTCGGCAATTTTAGCAGTGAGGAGGTTCCACCTCAGCAGGTCAAATTTCCTGATGCCTTCATGGCCAAACTCCAAAAACCTTTCATTCACAATGGCATTGAAAAATCCAGCCTTGGTTGTTG
>CAITQQ010000141.1 GCA_903894575.1 uncultured bacterium | reverse complement strand
GTCCAGTAATAGGTTTACCAACCTCTGGTTGGAGGGGAGTTTTTGAACAAAATCTTAGAAATTATTGCGCAGACGTCTTGTTAACCCTGGTAGATGCTTTGCGGATTTGCATCAGCATCTCAGTGAGTGTTTTGACCTTTTCAGGAAATTGGTCGTACAGATTTGTGTCCTCGTGTGGGTCTTCTGCAAGATTGTATAACTGTCCTATGGCTTCTCCTGCCTTTGGATTGATCTGTTTGGGAACAGTAAAGCCGCCGGAGCCAAGCCCCTGGATCAACTTCCAATCTCCAATCCTGATGGCAAAATAACCGATTGAAGAACTGTGTACAACAGCTGGTTGATTGTCCACTGATTTGGATTTGCCTTTCAAAACCGACAAGATGCTGTAACTGTCTTCTGTGTTGTAGCGTGGATTGGTATTGCCCACAATCTCTGCCGCAGTTGACATCAAGTTGGCCAATGTTGTGGTGGCTGCAGAAACTGCACCGGGCTTTGTGTTGCCAGGCCATTTAACTATGAAAGGCACACGGTGTCCTCCTTCAAAGGCATCCCCTTTCATTCCTCTCCATGGACCTGCAGACTTGTGTTGAAATTTATTGACATAGTCCTCTCTCCAGTAGGGCCCATTGTCACTGGTAAAAACAACCATCGTATTCTTTGATAATCCCATGCTGTCAAGGGTTTTCATGATGGCACCTACTGAGGCATCCACCTGCTGCACATAGTCTCCATATTCTCCTGCGCCAGAGGTTCCGACAAAACCGGTGATGGGCATCCAGGGCGTATGTGGTGCGGGCATTGGCAGATAGAGGAAGAAAGGCTTGTCATCTTTTTGAAGCTGGATAAACTGGTTGGCCTTTCGGGTAAATGAAGGCAACACATCAAAAAAATCAAAAGATGGTGACATCAAGCCTGGCCTCCAGAAAGCACCTGCATAACCAGTATCCGGCTTTTTGCCTGGTGTAAAGGAAGTCAAAGGATCAACCAGTTTCCCATTCTCGACATAGCAATAGGGTTGCATGTCAAGGGAAGCTGGCAAAACATATGAGTAGTCGAAGCCATTGGTGTTCGGACTGACTGTCATCGGCGCAGCAAGGTCAACATGTTCAGGATTCATCTCTGCATCAATGCCATACCGCTTGTTGGCCAAGAGGTGGGCATATTCTCGCTTGGGAACCCATCCCAATCCCAAATGCCATTTTCCTACAACGGCTGTATTGTAACCATTTTCTTTCAACAGTGAGGCAACTGTAGCACGATCGTTTTCCATCAAAGGCCTGCTGAAACCATTCAATACGCCAACAGGGCGTTGGCTCCTCCATGGATAGCGGCCTGTCATGATTGAATAGCGTGTTGGGGTACATACACCAGATGGTGAATGTGCGTCTGTAAAACGCATCCCCTGCTTGGCGAGCTTGTCAATATTGGGTGTATTGATCTTGCCTTCTTTGTTGTATATCTTGACATCGCCATATCCCAGGTCATCTGTAAGGATATAAATGATGTTGGGCTTCTTGTTTTGTGCAATGGATGGATGGTGGAAAATGGAGCAGACCATCAAAGTCAGTACAAGCAATTTAAACATGTATTTCATTTTCACGTGTTAAGGTTTAATTGACTTTATCCAGTCACTGATGAGCT
>CAITQQ010000140.1 GCA_903894575.1 uncultured bacterium | reverse complement strand
GGGGAAGTCAGGATTCCTCCAACTTTTGATATTCTTTTTACAACGCCTTTGTACCAGATGACCTGCACCCACCTGAAGCCGATTGATCATGCCGGCGCAACCATACAGCATCTGGGGGAGGCGGATGTCCCAGCCATGTTGGCTTTGACCGCAATGACAAAGCCGGGTCCTTTTTTGCAGCATACCATTGATTTTGGCAATTATGTTGGGATATACGAGCATGGCGAACTGCTGGCCATGGCTGGGGAGCGTTTGCACCTTAGGGGCTATACGGAGGTGAGTGCCGTTTGCACACATCCCGATCACCTGGGCAAAGGTTATGCAGCACAACTCATGACCAATGCCTGCGAACGCATCATGAAGCAAGGAAATATTCCCTTTCTGCATGTGAAAACAGACAACCTCCGTGCCATCAGAAAGTACGAGCAGCTTGGCTTTACGAAGCGGGCTGATTTCTATTTTGCAGTTGTAAAGAAAAGGGCCTGATCAGTTCAAAACTTTTTGGATCATGATCGACAATTGTTCTGCCCAACGTTTATAGTCAATTCCCGAAGGATGCAATCCGTCCCCTGCAATCAGGTCGCGGTTTGTTCTTCCCTGTCGGGTAAAACCCGTGATGTCGAGATAGGGACATCCATAAGTGGCAGTTACTGATTTATTGATTTGGTTGAACCAATCGATTTCGATGCGCATCCTTGCTGTATCGCTGGTTGATGCGTATGGGGTGACGCTGTAATCAGGTATGGACAACACAAATACATTTTCCTTTTTGCCATTGGCCAGTGCGATGGCATTGCCCAGCAATCCTGCAAAACGTTGCCGATATCCCGTGGTGTCTCTTTTTTGGTATTGGTCGTTTACGCCGATCAACAAGGATACAATGGTATGGTTTTCCGGTTTTTTGTTGTTGATGGCATTTTGCAAATCAGTGGTGGTCCATCCCGTTGTGGCAATATAATCCAGGGCACTGACGGATATGCCTTTTTGTACCAGGAATTCAACCGTTTGTGCGGGAAAACGCTCTGATGCTGCAACGCCTTGGCCTATGGTATAGGAGTCCCCAAGGGCTAGCCAGGTATTCGGCACTGCGAAGCCAGGCACTACAGGGGTAGGAGCCGGTTCTACAGCCGGGTTTTCATTTTTTTTGCAGGCGAGGGCTTGCAACAACATCATCATCAGGAACATGCGTTTCATCAACCTTATGACGGATGAAGGTGCTGGATTGTTCAATCACCTGGAATTACCCTCCGGCCCTAAAATCCCTGGTTCAGATAATTTAGCGTAATTTTGCAGTCTAATTGTTTACCATGGGCTTTCACATCAATCCTAAAATAGCTGCAAAAAGCAAAACGGCTACCACCAAGAGCAACACGCAAGGTGGATCCTCAAAGTTCATCACCAAGCCAACCAGTACTAAATCTGCAGGCGCGGCCAAAAAGCCGGTGAAAACGGGTGGTTCAAGGGGAAGCTGATCAGCTTGTATCAGTGCCCCAATAGCTTCATTCCCACTTCTCCAAGGAATGTAAACATCGCGCAGCGGGCAATAACCCCTATGCAACAATAGAACACGAGTTTATTGACGGGAACATTGAATCCCACTCCCACGCCAATGCTGATCGGGCCACCTACTGTGATGGTACCGATCACCCCCAAGCCTATCACGCCGTATTTTTCCCAAATTTTCAAGACAAAACCGCTTTTGGGTTTTTCCTCTTTTTTGGTCTTTCTGTTTTTACCGACGAGGCGCTGGATCAGTGATCCCAGGTAAGCAGCCGCAAAAACTCCAATCAATCCACCTGCAGTGCTTGAGAGAAAAATCACAAATGGAGAGAGCTCAAAGGCAAACCCCGCAGGGATTGCAGCGTATACTTCAAAGGTGGCCAACCCTATAATTGTCAATATTTTAAAGATCATGGTTGGTTTTTCTTGTTCGGCGAAGCTAACCCGAAAAAAGCCATGAAAAGGTTAAATAACCCCCGCTGCAGGGAACAGGAATTTATTGGTAATTTTGCAGCTCATGACGGATGCAATGAAGGATAAGTTGAAAAGGCTGGCAGGACAGCTAAAGGGCGATCTTTTTCTCGATGACACGATGCGTACCCTTTATGCAACCGATGCATCTGCCTACCGGGAAATGCCCCTGGCGGTGGCCATTCCCCAACACCAGGATGATATCAGCCAACTCATTGCATTTGCCAGGGAAACAAAAACATCACTGATTCCACGAACAGCGGGTACTTCACTTGCAGGACAGGTGGTGGGCAACGGTATCATTGTTGATGTATCAAAGCATTTCAACAAGATCCTTGAATTGAACAAGGAGGAAGGTTGGGTACGTGTGCAACCCGGTGTGATCAGGGATGAATTGAATTTGTTTCTCAAGCCCTATGGATTGTTTTTCGGTCCAGAAACATCCACTGCCAACCGTGCGATGATAGGTGGGATGGTGGGCAACAATTCTTGTGGCTCCAACTCCGTGGTGTACCGCAGCACCAGAGAGCATTTGCTTGAAGTGAAGGCTTTTTTGAGCGATGGTACAGAGGCGGTATTTTCATCCCTTTCTACGGATGAATTTCATGAAAAATGTGAGCTCAATACACTTGAGGGCAATATTTACAAATCGATACGATCGATCCTGGGCAATTACGACAACCAGGTAGAAATCAGAAAAGAATTTCCAAAGAAATCTGTTGAAAGAAGGAATACCGGGTATGCCATTGACTTGCTGGTAGAAACTGAACCATTTACTGCAGGTGGTCCGGCATTCAATTTTTGTTCACTGATTGCGGGTTCTGAAGGAACGCTGGCTTTCATCACAGAAATCAAGCTCAATGTAGTGCCTGCGCCACCAAAGGAAACAGGCTTGCTCTGTGTGCATTTCAACAGCATTGATGAGTCTTTGCATGCCAACCTGATCGGCCTCAAATACAGGCCCAGTGCGAGTGAACTGATTGATCATTATATCCTCGAATGCACAAAGGGAAACATTGAGCAAAGCAAAAACAGGTTCTTTGTGCAGGGAGATCCGGGTGCCATTCTTGTGATTGAATTTACAAGGGAAACAAGGGAGGAAATCCTGGCCATCACCCAACAGGTTGAAGCGGACATGCGGGCTGCAGGGCTGGGATATCATTTCCCAGTACTCTTTGGTGCAGACACCAAGAAGATATGGACCTTGCGCAAGGCAGGCTTGGGCTTGCTGAGCAACCTTCCTGGAGATGAAAAAGCCGTTCCCGTGATTGAAGATACGGCTGTTGATGTGGAAGATCTTCCGGAGTATATCCGTGAGTTCAATGCAATCCTTGAAAAACATGGCTTGTATGCAGTGCATTACGCGCATGCAGGATCCGGTGAGCTTCACCTTCGTCCCATCATCAACCTGAAAACAGTTGAAGGAAACCAACTGTTCAGGACCATTGCAGAAGAAGTGGCTACCCTGGTAAAAAAATACAATGGCTCATTGAGTGGAGAGCATGGTGACGGAAGATTGCGCGGTGAGTTCATCAAGCAGATGGTGGGCGAGAAAAACTATGGATTGTTGAAGCAGGTAAAAAATGCCTGGGATCCGCACCATATTTTCAATCCCAACAAGATTGTCGATACGCCTCCCATGAACACCATGTTGCGGTACGAACCGGGTCAGTTTACGCCGGAGTTCAAAACAATCTTCCGATTCCATCAGCAAGATATTTTGCAGCATGCGGAGCAGTGCAATGGTTCAGGAGATTGCAGAAAAACACATTTGTCCGGTGGAACCATGTGTCCTTCTTACATGGCGACACGCGATGAGAAAGATACAACCCGTGCCCGTGCCAATATCCTCAGGGAATTCCTGACGCATTCTGACAAGCAGAACAGGTATGACCACAAGGAAATCTATGATGTGATGAGCCTTTGTTTGAGCTGCAAGGCCTGTAAGAGTGAATGCCCTTCTAATGTGGACATGGCCAAATTGAAGGCTGAATTCCTTCAGCACTATTATGATGCCAATGGGGTTCCTTTCCGCTCCATGTTGATTGCTAATTTCACTGCTGCAGCAAAACTGGGTTCTATCGCTCCTTCACTGTATAATTTTTTAATGGACAATCCAGTGACCGGCGCTGTCATCAAAAAACTTTCAGGCTTTGCCCTGAAAAGATCGATGCCACACCTGTCCAAACAAACCCTGCGCAGTTGGTTCAACAAACACCAGCACGTGCAATCCCTGACGAGTCATGCAAAAAAAGTATACCTGTTTTGTGATGAGTTCACCAATTACAACGATGCGCATATTGGCATCAAAGCGGTTCAATTGTTGAATGCACTTGGATATGAGGTGATGATGCCTGCGCATGAGGAAAGCGGAAGAACCTGGCTGTCAAAGGGTTTGGTGCGAAAGGCC
>CAITQQ010000139.1 GCA_903894575.1 uncultured bacterium | reverse complement strand
CCCAGTGTATCGCTATGACCGCCAATGTATTTGGTGGCTGTCTGCATTGCAATGTCGATGCCGAGCTCAATCGGCTTTTGATAGAGCGGTGTGCAATAGCTGTTGTCGATCAGGGTGATGATGCCCCGGGGCTTTGCAAAATCAGCAATAGCCCTGAGGTCCTGAATATCCAGCCACCATGAGTTAGGCGATTCGAGGTAGATCAGTGTGGTATTGTCTTGCACATTTGAAAGAAACGATGCAGTATCAGAACCATCTGCATATGTCACGGTAACCCCAAACCTAGAGAGGATGGTGTCAAACAAGTGCGCCGTCCAGGTATAGGGATGCGTCACACTCAATACATGGTCGCCCGCTTTTACGTTCGCCACTACACCCGCAAAAGTAGCAGCAGCGCCATTGTTGAAGACCAATGCGTCTTCTGCGCCATCCAATGCGGCCAACTTTTTTCGCAGGATGTCTACCGTAGGATTAAGCCCACGGCTATACAAGTATCCGCCCATTTCATCTTCGAATGCCTTGCGCATATCTGCCACTGTTTCGAAGGCAAAATTGCTGGTCTGCATGATGGGAGGCGCGATGGCATTGAAATACGATGCATGGTCTTCACCAAGATGATTGATGATGAAGGAGATGTCTTGGGCTTCGTTATGCATGGATGTTTTTCTTTTTTCTGGTCAGAAAAAACAACAACAGGAATCCTGCCAATACAGCTGTTGCAGTGAGCGCTGTTTCTGGTTTATCCATGGCGATATTGATGGCAACAAAAACATATGCAGCAATAAAGATGATCGGCATTACAGGAAAAAACCGCATGGAATAGATCTGTGATTTATCGAGGTGTTGTGTGCGTTTTCTGATGATGAAAATCGTGGCTGCAGAAAAGGCCATGCCGATCGAATCCAGGAAAATGGTAAAGCTCAGGATCTTGTCGAAGGTATCGGCAAAAAACAGCACCACCACGCTGATCAGCGCATAAACAGTAAGGCTGACAGTAAGCACATCCCTTTTCTCATCTTTTTTTGCAAAGGCTTTGGGCAGGATGCCGTCCTGGCTCATGGCATACATGACACGCGGATTGCTGAGCAACAATACATTCACATAGGCCAGTACTGCGATGAACAATAAGATTGAAAATGCATACCGCCCTGTAGGCCCGAACATCCGCTCTGCAACAATGGCTGCAATGCCTTTTGCGTTTTTGAGTTCCTCAAATCCAATGACGCGGTAGTAGGCGTAACTCACTGAAAGGTACAGGAGAATGATCACCATGATCCCGATGAAAATACCTTTGGGAAGGTTCTTTTGTGGGTTCTTTACCTCATCTCCAAAATTGATGGTTTGCTGGTATCCTCCGTAGGTAAAGGAAACCGCAATCAAGGCCAATCCAAAAGACTTTACATAATCAATGAACTTGAAATCTCCTGTTGGAATGGTGATGGCAGGCGGGATATTTTTAACGGGGAAAAAAATGGCAGATACAATCAACAGGATCATGGAAATCTTGATCAGCATCAGGATATTCTGTGCCGTGGAACTCATGCGCAAACCCAAGAGGTTGATGCCGTAAAACATGCCAATCGCCACCATGGCAATCAGCGCCTTTACGAAGTCTGTTGGTGGCACCGAGAAAATGATTTGTGAAATGTATTCACTGCCTATCAAGGCAACGCCTGAAAGGGAAGCAGCATTCGAGATGAGGATGATGCAGTTGACGGCAAAGGCGATGGAGGGATGATAACAGGTGGCAAATATTTTATAATAGCCACCGGTGATGGGATAACGGGATCCAATTTCTGCATAGGTCAGTGCCCCGCAGAGGGCAATGAATCCACCCACGATCCAGCTGATGAAAAATACATTGGGTGTGATGGCTGCACGCGCAGAATCTGAAGCTGTCCTGAAAATACCCATGCCGATCACCAATCCGATGACAATCATGGTAAGGTCAAAAAGGTTGAGTTGGGTTTTCTTTGATGGGGTCATGCGTTGAAGATAATAAAAAGCGATGAGGGAGGGAACTTGACAGTTGATTTTTCAGGAATCCACAATATGTGGACATCCTGATCATTCAGTCAAATCCCTATCCCATACCTTTGCTTTGCATTACGGTTGAAAATCGTGCAAACGAAATTCATTAAAAGGGAAGTCCGGTTCCATTCCGGCGCTATCCCCGTAGCTGTAAAAACCTTCTCGTTTTACACGAGACCATTTCCTTCACAAGCCACTGCGCAAGCGGGAAGGCCGGAAATGGGGTTGAGCCAGAAGACCTGCCTGATGCAACATTAATTAACCAGGGCTTTCGGGAGAAAAGCTGGGATGAATTTTCTGCCACAGCAGTCAACCATTTCTGTATTATCCGAAGGTTCATAGTAAACCAAACACTATGACCAAAAATTTCATTGCATTCTTCATGCTCATTGGATTGGGAGCAACCGCACAAACAGATTCAAGCAAACAGCTGAACGAAATCATTGTAACCGCCAACAGGTTCCCTCAGAAACAGGTCAATACCGGCAAGGTAATGACCGTGATCAACAAACAAGAAATTGAACGCTCTCCTTTTGCATCTGTTGGAGAATTGCTGGCAAGGCAATCCGGCATCACCGTTGTCGGCGCCAACAATGCACCGGGCACCAACAATGACCTCTATGTACGTGGTGGAGGAACCGGCAAGACATTGGTTTTGGTGGATGGGTTTCCTGCCTATGACGGGTCTACCATCCGTGCCACTTTCGACATCAATTTTTTACCGTTGGGCGAAGTGGAAAGGATTGAAATTTTGAAGGGTGGACAATCCACCTTGTATGGATCTGATGCAGTTGCAGGAGTTGTGAACATCATCACCAGAAAAAATGAAAACGGCAAACCTGCGCTGGGACTGCACCTGTCTACAGGATCATTTGGTGCAAGAGCAGCTGACCTTTCAAATTCTGGAAGGTTAAAAAATATCAATTACAAACTCCAGTACAGTAGGTCTGCAATTGATGGTTTTTCTGCAGCCATCGACAGCACAGAAAAAAAAGGATATGATAGGGATGGTATGCAACAAGAATTCGCATTGGCACAGTTCAGCTCCGCCTACAAAAGCAACTGGTCCTGGAATGCCAACATGCAATGGAGCAAATACAAAAACGATCTTGATGAGTCCGCTTACAAAGACGCAAAAGATTTTGTTGTTGAAAATGAAAATATTCAATTCACTGCAGGCATTGCCAGGAAATTAAACAAGGGCATGCTCCGCTTGAACTATAGCCTGAACAACAGCAACAGAAACTACTTTGATGATTCTCTTGACATTGCTGGTTTTGCGAAATTCATCCAATCCGATTATGAGGGAAGATCTTCTTATTTGGAAGCACTGGGCAATCTTGATGTTGCGAAAAATATCAAATTATTGGTGGGATTGGAACACCGATGGCAACATACAGACCAGTACTATCTTTCACTGAGCAGTTGGGGAAAATACGAAAGCACGCTTTCTGATGATTCTGCCAAAACCAACATCAGCAGTGCATTTGCTTCTGCGGTATACAACAATGAAAAGGGCTTCAACCTGGAGTCGGGCATCCGCATCAACCAGCACAGCAGGTTTGGCAGCAACATGACCTATACCATCAATCCATCTTTTGTGTTTTCCAATCAATTAAAGCTTGCATTCAATCTTTCCTCTGCATTTACAGCACCAACATTGTATCAATTGTATGATGGATATTCAGGCAACAGGAAACTCAATCCTGAAACTTCGACCAGTGCAGAAATTTCACTCCAATACATTGGCAATGAACATTTCAATGCAAGGCTCACAGGATTCAACCGCAGTATTCGCAACGGCATTGACTATGATTACATCAACAACATTTATTTCAACAATGCCAT
>CAITQQ010000138.1 GCA_903894575.1 uncultured bacterium | reverse complement strand
TGGTGATGGTGAAATTAGCAAAATCGTTGAAACCATTTTCGATATGCGTCCTTATTTTATTGAAACACGATTAAAATTGCGCAGCCCCATTTACAGTGAAACCGCTGCATATGGCCACATGGGTAGAAAGAATGAAGTTGTTACAAAGACTTTTGAGTTGCCGAATGGTGAGAAATTGCCCATGGAGGTAGAATTATTCACATGGGAAAAGTTGGATTACGTAGATAAAGTCAAATCGGCTTTCAAAATCTAAACGCTGGTTTTTATTTAATTACAAGAAGCGGGACTCATTCGGGTCCCGTTTCTTGTTTTAATTCATTTGTGTTTGGCGATAATTACTTTATGTGCAAAGCGCATAAACCGTCATTTCTTACTAAAACCCCTCCTCATATGCTTGAATGAATTTGGCTAGGTTTTTCAGGTTCCGTTGAGTTGAATTCATATTAAAATGTGTTGGGTCAAATTTGGCACCTACCCATATCTTAGTGCTCTTATACTCTGGATGTTTCGGGTTCAATAAAACCTCTTTTAGTTTTTTATATCCATATGTTCCACCACAATCTTCAGGTGGACATGCATTCTCACCCTCAATGATCTGAGGTAAAACCTCATCGATCGGGCGAATATAGATCTCCACCAATTCAAGGTGGTGCATCCAACCATCTCCAAAATCATATTCATAAGTTACGGTGTTTCCTACATGGGAAAATACCTGGGTAACCATCACATCTTTAACATCAGTTACAGGTCCTAATTCATCATCTACAAGTCGTGTGTCGGCAATGATATTTTTGCCATGGTTGAATTGATATATGTGTGAGTTGGTCCAGCCCATAACAATTTGGATGATATGATGCAATTCATACATTGATATCAAAGGAGACACTGTAAAGCTTCGGGTAACTTTTGGGTCTGTGTGTTCCAATTCGATTTTGAAGGTCAGGCTTATCATATATGTGTATGTGGCAAATTAACATATTCACTTGTATATCATCAATCTGTGATAGAAACGAAATTGTATGTGGATGCCCATATGTTTGTATATCAGGCCAATTCATGTATCTCAAATTTGTGATATATTCAGCGTGCACATTGGACTTGTATCATATGACTAATTCGGTAACTGTTCAGCAGTCGTTAATGGTCGTATGTATTCGAATAACTGCAGCTACCGAGCCGCTACAAGACGGGATTTTTCCGTTTGTTAGCCGTTCGCGAGCGGTTATTTTTTGAAGAAATAAACCAAAAGTCTTTATTTTTGAGAATAATCATTAGCGGACTTGCGTTCAAATAACTAATGCAGTATTTTATTTTAGAAAATAAAATTCAAGTGTTAATTAGCTGCGACTAATGATGATCCACATGGTATAGGCGCGGTACTGAATTGTTTAATAATCGGTACCAATGAAAATATCGTCTTCATCAAAATCATCATCATCGTCATCATCATTATCATCATCGTATTCGTCATTGATATCATTGTAGTCTTCATCGTAATGCGCCGAAATTGGGTTTGCAAAGTCGTCCAATTTTTCAATGACATCCTCAAAATTGAGCAGTTTCGTAATCGCTAAATCGAAATCAAATTCATTCACCCTTTCAATTTCCACCCCTTTTGTTTTTTCACTCCTTTCAGGATCAAGAAAATCAAATGATGCGGAAATAATATCTATGTCTTCTCGCTGCATATTCATTAATTTAAAATTTAAATCGACGTCGAAAAAAGAATACTGAGGGTTGTTTGAATCACTATTTTTGAATCCAGATATGAATCCAGATATGAATCCCGGAGTGTAAGTCGAGGCGACATCCGCAAAAAAATTGAATTTTGATATCTTCAGAGACATATCTTTCATGATTAATTGCTCGAGAATTGCTCGGTAGGAAAGGGGCATATTCGATATGAAAGTCAATATCTTGGACTGCACAACATAGTAGTCTATGTATTCCTCTTTCTGCATGATGTCATTTTGAATGCTGTTATTCAGCATCTTGATAGTTAACTTATTATGAAACTGTATGAAGTCATGTAGGTTAGTTTGATTATTATTCATGGGGTTTGAGATTTATAATATTTGGCTCATCTGTGATTTTTGGGGAAGATGGCTATGCGTCTTTGTTCTTTAATTCTGTAATTGATAAGTGCCGAGCAATGGGATCATTTGAATACGTGGCATTATAAATTATCGCTAGAATCAATATTCCCATTCCTCCATAAAGCAATATGTTCAGGTTGGTTTGGAGCTTTACATTTTTAATTTCTAATGTTTGAATTTGTTTGTTGAGGGGGTTCGTCTTTGCCGAACTCATAAACTCGATAAATTGGTCAGTCATATTTATTTTTTATTATTTTTTTCTGGGGATGTTTTAATTATGAGAAAGAAATCATCAAACTCTGGATGTATCGTCAATTTGTAATTGAAGGTGAAACAAACCGGAGATTTTTTGAGTTTACCAATGTCCTCATGGGAGTTCATACAGAAATATTTCTCATCTAACCCCATAGTTGTAAGTGAATCACGATGCACTATGCGTGCCATGGGGTTGCTGTTGTTTGGGGTGAGTCTATTGAAACAACTTTCCAAGATTTTTTCATTATGTCTTATCATCTTATTTTGGAATTGCAACTTTTTGATGATGGGTTGATTTTTGATTCTGTCGGCCATGCTCTTACAAGAGGCATTGCAGAATTTTTTATCTGAACGCCCATGAGTTATTGGCGCGCCACATTTCGGGTTTCTACAATATTTCATTTTTAGTATACTAGATTTTGATTTTTATAAAATGCTGTATATATTTGCAATTATTTACAAAAGTATACAAAAATGCCAAATTTACAAAATATGACAAAAATGGACCAAATTTCAGAACAATGGCTTGCTCAAAAACTATCTTCAGAAGATGGGGCAAATGATTTTTTTCAGTTCATGGATTCGTTGTATGAGAGCCGTTTTACATTGAAGCATGCCAATATTAAAAAGCAAGAGCTTGCGTATTGGAAAAAAGAGGGACTTTATGAGATGTCGAATGTCTCAGAAGATCGTGAATGGACGAGATTTAATTTCTTTGATTATGTATGGTTGAAATTGGTATCTGAGTTAAGAAAGGTAAATATGCCCGCCAAAGAAGTAGCCAAGGTGAAGCAGCAGTTCTTTACCATTAGTGATGATAATATCATAACTATGCTGACCAGGGGTGTTTCCGAAGCTTCAAAATATCCAAATGCCATTCCAGAAAATGCAATCGCTGATATTCAACGCGCCGGATTCAATTATATGGTTCCGATGTTCAGGAAATACTTCTTGCCATTTAATCTATTTGTATTGGGTTTGATTTTAAATAGAACGCGATTTAATTTATTGGTAAATTTCAATGGTGAAATAGGATGGTTTTATCCAGAGTTGGTGAATAATCCAGATGTATTTAGTGATTTTCTGTCCTTCAGTAATCAGACACATGTTAGTATTCCCATTTACAGATTGTTGGATGATTTTTATAGTAGTCCGGATATTAAACTCAAGGATATTAAGCAGGTATTTCAGTTAACCAACACTGAGATCAAAATCTTTGAAATTATCCGCACTGAGGGCATTACCGAAGTGAAAATCAAACTCAAGCCAGATAAGGGTGGATATATCTTAATCGAAACCGTTCATCGAGAAGATACTGAGAAAACCTTATTGCAGTTGGACAGAATTGTGAAGAAAGAAGGGTACAAGGACATTACAATCAAAACCGAGGGCACTTCAATTCGCTTATTCGAGGTGAGGACAAAAATGAAAATATGATAACGGGAATGGACACACCAACCCATTGGAAACAAACGCGATATATGGAAAACGCCCAATATCAGTGGCAAATCAGGCAATTTATGACTACAAAAATTGTGGCCATCAGCACCGAGGAATTGGAAGAGTTGGTGGCTAAAGTGGTAAGAAAAGAAATGGAAGTATTGTATTTGAATCCTCAAATTGGAGAAGCCTTTAGCGAGGAACATTGGACCCGCAAACAGGCTGCCAGTTTTTTGGGAATTTCAGAGCAAACATTGACTATTTTGGCTTTGGAGGGAAAATTGGTTTCTCAGAAGTCAGGT
>CAITQQ010000137.1 GCA_903894575.1 uncultured bacterium | reverse complement strand
TTTTTATGTGATCGCTTGTGCGGCCTATGCCAAGGCTTCTGGCAATGAAGAGGCCGCTGCAAACGCCAGACGGATATTTGGGAAATGTGTTGAATATGCAACAATACCCGGACTGCTTGAGCCAAAATTCACTGCCACAAGGCCCTCCAAAGGAATTGGCGTTCCGATGATCATGATGAACACCGCACAGCAATTGAGAGATACCATCGGCGATTCCCGTTGCGATGATTTGATTACAGGTTGGATCAATGACATTGAACAGTTTTTTGTGAAAGACGATATCCAGTGTGTCATGGAGCAGGTTGCCCCAGACGGCAGCATCATTGATCATATTGACGGAAGAACATTGAACCCCGGCCATGCCATCGAAGGCGCCTGGTTTATTCTGGCCGAAGCCATGCACCGGAACAACGATAAGCGGATGGTTGACCTGGGTTGTAAGATGATCGATTACATGTGGAAGCGGGGATGGGACCATCAGTACGGTGGTTTGTTTTATTTCAGGGATGTTTACAATAAACCGGTGCAGGAATATTGGCAAGACATGAAATTCTGGTGGCCGCACAACGAAACCATCATCGCTACATTGATGGCCTACCTGATCACCGGAAATGAAAAATATGCAGACATGCATCGCCAAGTCAACGAGTATGCCTACAGGGTTTTCAATGATAAGGAACATGGTGAATGGTTTGGGTATTTGCACCGCGATGGATCCATCGCACAGACCGCCAAAGGCAATCTATTCAAAGGGCCCTTCCATCTGCCAAGACAGGAATGGTTGTGCATGCAACTCCTGAAACAATTCGGACATTAAACCCACCAACATGAAAATATTTCCCATCTTGCTGCTCATGGTCAACCTGGCATTTGCCCAGGAAGTGCCTGTATTCACCAGTGGCACAGAAGGCCACAAGAGTTACCGCATTCCGGCCATTGTCTCGCTGAAAAACCATGACCTGCTTGCCTTTGCAGAAGGAAGGGTAAACAACAGTGGAGATTTTGGCGACATCAACATTGTCATGAAACGCAGTGCTGACAAGGGCAAAACATGGTCTCCTGTTAAGATCCTGGTGAATTATGCATCATTACAGGCCGGAAATCCTGCTCCTGTGGTTGACCTGTTGGACCCGGAGCATCCCCAGGGAGTTGTGTATTTATTTTACAATACAGGCAACAACCATGAGGGTGAAGTGAGGAAAGGAAAAGGACTGAGAGAAGTATGGTACATCAAATCCACCGACCTGGGCAACAGCTGGTCTGATGCCGTAAACATTACATTGCAGGCCCATAGGCCTTTTCAGCCAATGGCCAATCCGGCTTACCAATTCAAGGAAGATTGGCGGACCTATGCCAATACACCCGGCCATGCTTTTCAATTTCAGCAAGGCGTTTATAAAGGGAGAATTTTTGTAGCGGCAAACCATACTGCTGGTGATCCAAAGCCTCAGTACAGGGACTGCAATGCGCATGGATTCTATTCCGATGACCACGGAAAAACATTCAAGATTTCAGCCAATATTGATATCCCAGGATCAAATGAAGCCATGGGCGCTGAGCTTTCCAACGGAAGGATGATCATGAGTGTACGCAACCAGCGTGGCGATATCCGGCAGCGCATCCTTGCGTTCTCAAGCAATGGTGGTGCGACCTGGGATACAGCCTATTTTGATCCTGCGCTTCCTGATGCTGTTTGCCAGGGTTCCATCATTACCTTGGGATACAAAAAGGGCAAGGCCATCATCGCCTCCTGCAATGCTGCAGATGAAAAAAAGCGAGACAACCTCACCCTTCGCATCAGTTATGACGAAGGAAAAACCTGGGGGAAAAGCATTGTAGTAGAGAAATCCACAGATGATAAAAAACGCGATTGGGCAGCTTACAGTGATCTTGTGGTAATGGATAAAAAAACGGTTGGTATTTTCTATGAAAGAAACGGATATGCAGAAATTGTTTTTAAATCCGTTCGCTATTGAATCCCTAGAGGTTGAACCAATACGTTGCTTTTAATACAAGTGCACTGCCTTTGGATCGATAATTATCGGCATAATAATTGTCCGTGTATACCAGAAACAGATCTGAAGCAGGAGCAAAACGCCATTGAAAACGAACATTCATGTTGATGTTGTTGATCTGGCTGTTGTACTGAATCAAGGTTGACAGAAAAACAGATCGGCTGAAGGTGAGGTCAATTTTGGGGCCCGCCAACACAAGGTCAACACTTTTATAAGGTTGTGGGAACCGAAGCCTGTTATAAGAAAAAACACTGGAGATGCTTCCATAAGGCTGGATCCTGTAGGTGATTTCACCATCAAGGTTCAGCCTGCTTCCATTAAAATACTGTCCCGACCTTGTCTGTAATTTTGCTACCAATTTTTTTCTTTGGTCTGATATCAAGCTGGCAATGATTGAGTGATAAACAAACTCCTGATTCGCCCTTAATTTGGTTCCGCCGGTATTGGTAGGGTCAAAATCTTCTGTCAATCTGGTGAAATCCCTTCTCGCCCTGAACAGCAGGGTGAAATAATTTTTATACAAGATATTGTAGATGAAATTAAGGTCGTAGTCTGTTATTCCTTTTGAAGGGAAGATGGTAAAATCATAGTCTACCATTGGGCCATGCTTGTTGATCCTTGTGTTCTTAGGGTATATCTTCCAGGTCGCATCACCTGCATACCTTAAGAAGCCGCCTCGTTTCAGGTAACCAACTTCAGGATTGAACTCTTTTCCAATGGAATAAAGCCTTTGCCTTGTTTCAAATCTTCGCTTGTTGTACACGATGCTCGCTCCCATTGCCTTATCATTGCTGGTCTTGAATGGGTCGAAAGACATCATGTAAAACAATTTACCATTCCATGCATTGTTCTTGGAGGCAATATTATAGTCAATGCCGGCAACCCTGTTGAAATCATTGCTTCCCGAAACCTCCTTGTTGGTGAACATTACACCAATGCTCGATCGTGTAAAGACTTTTTGTTGCAATGCAATTACAGAAAAATCATTGGCTGCCTGACCAATGGAATCGATGGCCGCTGTTCGCATCTGAAGAATGCCAAGCCGCAGGTCATCACCAATTTTGCCGCTCATTCGCATGCCCGCTTCTATCCTGTTTTGTATATTTTGTCCGGTGGAAGGGTCTCTGGTAACGCCTATCCGTCTTGAAAAAAATGGTCTTACACCATCAATGCCAAAATTGGCAAACAGGTCTCCATTTTCGAGGAAAAACTGTCTTTTCTCTGGAAAGAGAATTTCAAACCGATCAAGATTGGTCACCTGGTTGTCCACTTCAACCTGCGAAAAATCAGGATTGAAAGTCAGGTCAACATTCAAAGATGAGCCAATTCCAATTTTTGCATCACCACCATAATTGAACCTGGAACGGGTATTGAATTTATTGCTCCCGGCACTTACGGGATTCCTGAAAACGCCAGGCGACAAATAGGGAATCAAAGAAATGTTCTGCCCTTTTTTGGTAATGGGTGTTTCAAATTCCAAGGGCTTTGAAAAGGCCAGTGAAATCATCGCAAATTGGTTGGGAATCCTTGCCCATCCGGCACGTTCTGCATTGTGGCTGTCAATGCGGTAAAAATTCACCAGCCATTTTTTTGCACCATTCCTGAAACGGAGCGTGTTCAATGGGATGGCCATTTCCATGGTCCAATGGTCATCGAATATTTTGGCTTCACTGTACCATTTGTTGTCCCAGGACAAACTGAGATCCTCACTTAAAACACCGCCATTGACAACCAGCCCTTCTCTTTGTACGCCAAAGGGATTGATGCCAAATGAAAATGAATTCATCCTGTCCATGAATGGATCGATGCTGATGACAATGGCATCATTGGCTTCTCCCCTGAAGTCACGTTTCAGGGATGGTGTTACATAAGACTGTTTGCTGACTGAATTGTAAAGTTTTGCAGCTACATATAAAAACTTTTCGTCGTACGAAACCATCACCTGCGTCTTGGCAGATGCCATCATGCTGTCAATTGGAAAATTTTGAATAAAGTTGGTTGCCTTCTGTGCTTTATCCCAGGTATCCTCTGTAAGCAATCCATCAATTTTTATGGACTCAATCGACTTTCTGGCAAAATAACCCGTATCAAGCATTGTCTGCATGGAGCCAAGGGATTGTCCTTGCAGGCAACTGGTTGTTGCAACAAAAACTAAAATTGTCAGCAGTAATGGTCTCATGAAGGTTCAAAGGTAAGGATAGCAATTGTTTGATTCAAGATGCTTCAGATATATGTAGGAAAACGTTTTCGATGATGTTTTTCAATACCGCTAAAATTGCGCTAACTTTCATTGAAGCAAGTCATCGCAACATGTATTCATTGGCAAAGCATTTACTTTTGTTGTTCGGAATATCTTTTTTTTCTATCCATCTTTCAGGACAAACAACTGTTGCATCAACTGCTGTAAAAGTCCTGAAGCCTTTTGTGGAAAAAGAGCTTGCATGGGCAATGAAAGCAGAACCCATCACAGTTACTGCATCTTCATCAACCAGGAGCAGTGGGGGTAAACATGATTTTTTTTCTGAAGGGGATTACTGGTGGCCGAATCCGGCAAGTGCTGATAGTCCTTATCTGCAGCGGGATGGCATGACCAATCCCGATAATTTTACTGACCACCGCAAGGCCATGATCCGTTTCAGCCGCATCATGGGTACGCTGGCTTCTGGCTACCTCATCAACAAAAATGAACAATATGCCTCAAGGGCGTTTCAACATGCAAGAGCATGGTTCAGTGATACAGCCACCCTGATGAATCCTCATCTGCTTTATGCACAGGCCATCAAGGGAAGGTTTACGGGCAGGGGCATTGGCATCATTGACATGATCCAGATGATGGAAGTGTCACAAGCCCTCATCGTTTTTGAAAAAAGCAAGTCAGCCAAGCCTGCAGAATATGCTCAGTTTCGGGCTTGGTTTGAAAAATACCTCAACTGGGTCACGAAGCATAAATATGGCATTGATGAGATGAATGCGCTCAACAACCATGGTACCTGCTGGACCATGCAGGTGGCG
>CAITQQ010000136.1 GCA_903894575.1 uncultured bacterium | reverse complement strand
TACCTTGTTGGCAAAGATGAGGTCTGTCTTTTCTGCTTCAGAAGTTTCTCTTGCCCCGGCCTCTTCCCATTTTTCGAAGTTTCCTTTATCCTGGTCTTGCACCAAGACACCATTCAGGATTGATTTGAATTGTTTTGTTGCAGGATGATCTTTTTTCTGGATGAGCAGGATCCTGTTCTTTTTGGTGGTCAATACTTCCAATGCATCTGCATCAAAAGCAGGGGCAATCAATACTTCAAAAAAGATCTCATTGATTTGTGCTGCTGTTGACATGTCGATGGTGGTGTTGCAAACCAGCACGCCGCCAAATGCACTTTCCGGATCTCCTTGCAAGGCGTATTTCCAGGCCTCAGCAGCATTTTCCCTTGTTGAAATACCACATACATTGGTATGCTTGATGATGGCAAAAGTTGATTCAACTTCTCCTTTGAATTCAGCGATCAATTGTACGGCAGCTTCAACATCCACCAGGTTGTTGTAGGACAGATCCTTGCCATGCAACTGATCAAACAATTCGTTGAGTTTGCCGAAGAAAATACCCTGCTGGTGAGGGTTTTCTCCGTAGCGCATGATCTGGGGGTTTCCAGATGAATGCAGGAACTGGTTGGTATTGTCTGCAGTGAAATACTGTGCAATGGCTACATCATAATTGCCCACGATATCAAAAGCTTTGGCAGCAAAACTTCTTCTTTGCTCAAGGGTTGTTGTGCATGCTTGTTCCCTGAGGATATCCACCAATGGAGCATAGTCGGACTTTGATGCAATCACCACCAGGTCGCTAAAGTTTTTGGCGGCAGCCCTGATCATGGAAGGCCCACCGATATCTATTTTCTCAATGATGAGTTTTTCCTCAGTCGTGTTCGCTACTGTTTCTTCAAAAGGATAGAGGTCAACAATGACCAAGTCAATTTGAGGGATGGCATACTCTTTCATTTCCGCCAAATCCTGTTCTACGGCTCGCCTTCCAAGGATCCCACCAAAAATCTTGGGATGCAAGGTCTTGACCCTTCCTCCAAGGATAGATGGATAGTCTGTTACAGATTCAACCGGGATGCATTCCAGACCCAGTTGTTCGATATACTGTTGTGTTCCACCAGTGGAATAAATAGCAACGCCGTTTTCACTCAACAGCCTGACCAGTGGTTCTAGGCCATCCTTGTAGAAAACGGAGATCAGTGCAGCGCGGATTTGTTTTTGCATCATTATTGGGTTTGGTGGCAGCGAATCGTAAGCGGCCCCTCCTCGGGGATTGATTTAAAGCGCAAATGTAACTTTTGTGCTTCTTTTTCCCATTGCTTAATTTTCCACACTGGTGTTGATGCATCTGCAAGGATCAGGGTTTCTTTGCTGATCTCTTCTTTCAACATGTCAAGTGATATAGACTTGGCATGGCAGAGCAGCACCCATGGCTTGATTTTATATGCTTCATGGAGGCTGATCATGGCAGGATTTTTTGGGAATGATTGAATCTTCCAATGTTTGATGCCCAGGGCTATACCTGTCTGGCGGAGGAGTTCATTTGTTTTTTTCTTGTTATCCAATAAGTTTGCTGAGGCAATGAGGATACCAAAGTGGCCATGCATGTGGATGATTGTTGTGGTTCCATAGGTGTTCAACACATGGATCTCATTTGTTTTGCTGGTCTGGATGCTTTCCATTTGGTGCATCACCGGTAAGGTCAGTCCCAGGATTACCAGAACCACAAAAACTGATTTGCTAGGAGATTTGAAAAGGAAATACCATGCGCCGGCATAGAGGCAAAAGAAGGGCATCATCGTATTGTTGATCTGAATATGGTCTATCATGCCAAAGGGAATCTTTTCCATCAACAGCACGTGATCATTCATCAACTGAATCAATGCATTGATGGCCATACCCAATCCTTTTGCCATGGTGTCCAACGGGTGAATGATACAGAGTACTATTTCCAATACCAAAACCAGGCTGGACAAAGGAACTGCAACAAGGTTGGTGAATAAGAAAAGGGTAGGAAACCGGTGAAAATTGGCAATGACGATTGGCGTAGTCAACACCTGGGCCGCCAAGGTGATGGAGACCATGCTCCAGAGGTAAAGGGCTGCTTTATTTTTGAAGAAAATCATTTTCTTGACGTCTTGATCAAACAACAAAATGGATGCCACTGCGGCATAGCTCAATTGAAATCCAAGATCAAAGCGGAGGTCTGGGTTCCATAGGAGCAGGATAAACGCTGAGCCCAGCAAGCTGTTCATGCCATTGTTTTTTTTACCCATGGCTTTGCCAACAATGATAAAGCTGAACATGATGGCACTCCTGATCACAGATGCTGAGGATCCTGTGAGAATGGCAAAACTCCAGAGCAAGGGGAGACTGAAAAAAAATCCAGCCAGCGCAGCCCTTTTTCTTCCAGCCAATGTACGGATCATGAAGTCCATCAACATGAAGATCAAACCCAGGTGCAATCCGGAAATGGCAATGATGTGCACGACGCCTGTATTGGTGTAGGCATTCAACAATTCCTTGTCCAGGTCTTCCCTGTAGCCAATCAGCATCGCTTCAGCAAGCCCTGTATTTAGTTTGTTTTTGATATGGGTTCTGATGATGCTCAATATCTTTTCCCTGACAATGTAGATCCAGCGCTTTTCGCTGGGAGCAGACTGAACAATCTTGATGTATTGGGAAGGACCGTCCAGCAGCATGGTAAAGCTTATGCCATTTCGCAGGGAGTAGGTGAAAAAGTCAAAAGCCCCTGGGTTGGCATTTTTTTTGAGCAGCTGAGGGATGGTCGTTGTAATGAGTACATCTCCAGGTTGGATATCAGTGCTATCCGTTTTTTTGAGATAAATGTAGGTATTCCCAATTGGGTCAAATCTTGATGGATCTGCCCTGAAAACCCTGGCCAGGTACCTGTTTGATGCACTTGCTTTTTTTGGACCTTCTGTAATGCTCAGCAAAACAGCTGATGCGTCCATATGTGTGTAAACCTTTCTGCTGTTGGATCTCAGGGCATTGGCAATGCCGCCGGATGCAACAAGGATTCCTATCATGCAGGAGCCCAATATCCAGCCCCATTTCCATTTGATGGTAAGGGTAGAAAATGAAAAGCAAATCGCGGTAGAAAGGAAAAAAGCCAGGACAATCATCCAGGCAGGAAGCGTTGGCTGTAACTTGGCATCCAGAAAAATTCCCGATAGTGTTGCCAGGAAAATTCTAAAAAACGGTATTCTCTTCCACATTCCTTCCTGTCCTTCTTTTCTTGCATGAAGCTAGAAAAGCGATCGGAGGTTCTTCGCAACTGAAAGGCAGAATAATCTTTCCTTAGAATGTTTTTTTCTCCTGCTCAATTAGAAATCAAGACCGAGGGCAAAATACCATGATGGCTTTCCTTTGAAGAAATTTCCCATCGGCCAGCCAGCATCTACCCTGAGAAAATATCCCAATACGGTACTTCTTGCACCAAATCCATATCCGCCAACAAATGGTCCAATGCCGCCTGTTTTTACATTGACCTGAACAGGAGGAAGTCCATAGGCTGAATAGGGTCTTTGCACTTTATCAAACTTTCCATTCCAGGCAGTACCCAGGTCTAGGAACTGCACCAGTTGAAGGTTTCGAAGGAATGCATTGTTTACCGGCCTGTTGAACAAGGTGGTGAATAAGGGCAGCCTGAATTCTGAATTCATGACCATGTTGTTGTTGCCATTGGCAACATTTTGGTTATGCCCTCTGAGGCTAAGTGCCAGTGTCTGGAATGCATAGTTTTGGTCTGGAGCTGGAAGGATGGCGTTGTTGAATTTCGGCCTCAACCAGCCTTCAACTCCACCCAGGTAATAGATGAGTTTTTGAGAGCCAAAAGAGAAATCGGCTGCTGCCCTTCCAGCCCAAATGAAATTGCGGTAGATGGGATAGTAGTACCGAATATCAGTACCAATGTTGAACATGAATTTTCCTGAGCCCTGCGCATTCACCATCCTTGAGTTGATGTCTGCATACACCTTGTACCTGAATCCATTCCAGATATTCAATGTTGGGTTGATGCTATTGTCATGCACATACTCCAGTTTCACCAAAGCATATTTGAGCAGGGTATCTGTGGCGGTAAGGGTAGGGCTGTAGTTGGCATCGGATGTGATGACAACATTATCACTCCTGTATCCCAGCATAGCCCTCAGGCTCCTGACTTCGTCAAAAGGATAGCTGACATTGAATTGGTAGAGGTTGGAAGCGAGCTTGTTTCTCAACTGAGACTTGATATCAGAAGGATCAAAAATGGGATAGTTTTCCTGGTTGCTCCTGTAATAGGTCAATCCCCAATCAAATCTTTTCCTAAGATTTTGGAAAGATGCCAGGTAATCATTGTCACGCAAGTTGGTGGCCAGTCTGAATCCGCCAATGAATTTCTTGTCTTCCATCAGGTCTGAAATGCCCATTCTGAGGATGCCATTCAGGTTGTCGGTATTCGACAGGTATATCGGACCCGCTCCGCCGCCATAAGGTTGATAGCGGTTGACCATCACTGAATTGTTGAAACCTGAGACCAAATAATCTGAAGCAAACTTGAGTTTATAGTCAAACAGTTTTGCCTTCTTGAGTACATCCTCTTTTTGCTGCACCATGATTTCTTCTGCAACCAAGGCTGTTGTATCCTTTAGGTCTTGATCAAATTCAGTTTGGAAGAGAACATTCTTTTTTTCTGTTTTGGCCTCTTCTTTTTCTTCTTTTTGATAGAGCATCAGGCCTGCTTTGCGTTTCCTTTCTTCCTCCATCAATTTCTTGATATAGTCAGTGGGTCTTGCATTTACATTTCGTTTGAGCAAAACAGCGTCGTTGATTTTTAACTTGTAAAGGAATTTGAGGTCGCCCTCCTGCCTTACTTCTGTCACCTGGTTGTTGTCTCCGGCACCCCTGGTTTCCTGCAAACTGCTTTGGTAATTGGTGATGGGGAATACATAGGTGCTGTCACTGGTGATGGAAATATAACCGATGGAATCTGGTGCTGTTTTTTCCCAGGCCTTGAGTGTTGAATCCAATTCTTTTCTTTCAGGGTTGCGCAG
>CAITQQ010000135.1 GCA_903894575.1 uncultured bacterium | reverse complement strand
TAACAGGGCGGTACGTGATGGCGTGCAAATCGAGGCTGCAACATGAAAATCGGTAAATTTCATGCCATTGGCTGCCAATTGATCAATATTGGGCGTGGAAATGGTAGTAGATCCATAGCAGCTTAAATCAGCATAGCCCATGTCATCCATGAAAATGAGTACGATGTTGGGTTGCGCACTGGCTGGCTTTTTTTCCGCTTGGAAAGAGGTGAAAACCATTACCACCAGTGTTAGTACCAGCAATTGTTTGCAAGATTTCATTTTCATATTTTCTATTTGATTAGAAACCAGTTAAAGATTGATATTTCACATTTCAGTATTGAATTTAAACTATAATCGGCATACGTGATCATTGAGATAATAGCCTTGGTTGATGTTTTAGCCATTTGTAATAATGTACTACATTTGACCAAAGCATCGTGATGAAGAAAAAGCTTGCTGCAATTGATATTGAACCCGTCAGCCACCAAACAATGGCTGATATTGTTGAGCTGAAGTTATTGGCGTTCCTGAAAAATAATGCTTTCAAACCAGGTGACGCCCTTCCGAAGGAATTGGAACTGGCTGAAGCATTGGGCGTAAGCCGAAATATCCTTAGGGAAGCACTCAGCAGGCTTCGCGTATTGGGTATGGTGGATTCCAAAAAAAGACGCGGGATGGTGCTAACCAGTCCTGATATCCTAGGATCCCTGGAAAAAGTAATGGACCCTCTGATCATTGATGAAAGTACATTACAAGACTTTTTTGAGCTGCGACTGACCCTGGAAATGGGCTTGGCAGATATCTTGTTCATCCGCAAAACCAAAAAAGACATTGCTGAGCTGGAGCAGATTGCCTTGGCTGAGAAAGTGAGGGGTAAAAACGATGTGGCGTTTCGTATCAAAAGTGAAGTGGAGTTTCATGGTAAAATCTACCGTATGACGGGCAATCATACGATGCAACGTTTCCAGACCATGTTGCTTCCGATTTTTGGGCACCTGGTCACTGTGGAAAAGAAACCTGCTGTCGCCAAGGTTACACATCTTGATCTGGTAAATCTTTTAAAAAATGGTACAATAGAAGAATTCCGAAAGGGTATGCGCGATCACTTAGGACCCCATTTCAAACGAATTGTCAAATAATGCCATTATGTTTTTGTTAAATATGTTCTACATAAGTATATTCGAACATAAATATTTCATTTTTCATTTAAAACCACCGCTTATGAAATCAGGTATCAAAATTTTGCTGGTACTGGTATTGCTGGTATTCAGTAACAATGTCACCTGGGGACAATCCAAGAAAATTACCGGTACGGTCACGTCTCAAGAAGATGGGGCGCCGATGGCCGGTGTTAGTATTGCCAAAAAAGGTTCTACTGTCGGCACGCAAACCAGCACCGATGGGCGTTATACCATCGATGCCAACAAAGGTGATGTTCTCATTTTTACATCAACCGGATTTGCGAAAATGGAAATTACTGTCGGCGCATCTGACGTGCTCAACGTTAAGCTGCAGACCGATGAAGCAGATCTTGGTGAAGTTGTGGTGGTGGGTTATGGTACACAGAAAAAAAGCAGCCTGACTGCATCCATATCAAAACTGGACAAGCGCATCCTGGAAACAGGTGTTCGTGCCAATCCTGCACAGGCATTGGCTGGAACGATCGCGGGTGTGAGGGTATCAACGACTTCTGGAAAGCCTGGTGCACTGCCCGCGATTGTACTCAGGGGTGGAACCAACTTTGATGGTTCAGGGTCTCCACTGGTGATTGTGGATGGTCAATTCAGGCCTTCATTGAGTGATATCAACCCAGAAGAAATTGAAAGCCTCGAGGTGCTTAAGGATGCTTCTGCAACGGCCATCTATGGAGCAAGGGCCAGCAATGGCGTTATCCTCATCACAACCAAGCGGGGTAAAGCAGGTTCTTCATCCATTGCATTCAAAATGAAATCAGGCGTCAATACACTCAATTCACCTTATGAATTGCTTACTGCTGAAGAATATTTGTTTTGGGGTAGGAGAGCATTGGTTGAAACCTTTAAAGTCAATGGCAACCAAAGTTTGATCAATACTTCTGGGCCCAGGGGAACAGGCAACGTGTACAAGAATACTGCTGGTGCAATTGTGGATGGCAATTATGACTTGAACGCCTTGTTCAGCCCAATGGTTTTATCCGATGCAAACAGAGAGTTGCTCAATTCAGGTCAGGGTTGGAAGGTGATGAAGGATGCCATCCCAACAAATGCTTCAGGCGCCTATGATCCTGCTGGAACAATCAAGGATATTCTATACAAAGAGTTCAGTTATGCAGACAATGCATTCCGAAACCAAGCCGTATTGCAGGATTATAATATCGGGATGTCGGGCGGAAATGAAAGGGGTACCTATTTTGCCAACCTGGGCATGTATAATGAAGATGGTATTGCCAAGTCTTCATTCTATCGCCGGTTAAACTTTGTCATCAATGGTGACTATAAAATTAAAAGCTGGTTAAAATCAGAAAGCAGTGTTGCCTTTGCCAAAGCCAATTGGAGGGATCAGGCACAAACCTCAGATGCAAGTTATTGGGGTCGTATCTTGATGGCCGCTCCAACAATGAGGGGTGTGAATCAAAATGGTGAAGTATTACTGGGGCGCAATGCAGGAGATGGTAACCCTACCATCAATGAACCCATGTTCATTCGCAGGAACCAATCAGACAAGTTTACTTTGTCACAATCCTTGAAAGCAGATCTCTTAAAAGATCTATACCTGAAAGTTGGTGGAATTTTCATGTACGATGAGCAGGTGGCCGAAGCGTTTAACAAGGATTACAGAACCGGTGTAATGAGTTATACCAATCCCAATACAGGTTGGAACCGTGACCGCATCAGTTCAGCATCTTTTGACAGGGTATTCCGTCAAACCTATAATGCCATCCTGAATTATAAAACTGAATTGTTTGGGAAAAGTAACCTTGATGCCATGGTGGGTGCTGAGTACTATGATGTATACAACAATGGTATGTCTGCTGGTGGTCGCCTGGCGCCTACGGATGATTTTGAGGCATTGGGATATACATCAGCGGATGCAAACCAGCGCTCAATTGGTTCATATCATACCGCAGAAAGAATTCTTTCTGCTTTCGGTCGGGTAAATTATGATTGGGATGGAAAATACCTGGCATCGTTTACTGCCAGGAGAGACGGTTATTCCAGGTTGATTGGCGACAACCAATATGGTGTGTTCCCAGGAGCTTCATTTGGTTGGTTGGCACACAAAGAAAAATTCCTCCAAGGCACCTCCGACTGGCTTTCTTTATTGAAGCTGAGGGGAAGCTGGGGTAAAAACGGAAACATCGGTGGCATAGGTTTGTATGAATTGCAAGGAGGTTACAGCACTACAGGACGATATGAAAACGTCATCGGCTTTAGTTTGGGCGGTATCCCCAATCCTAAATTGAGATGGGAGAAAACCAACACTGTAGAAGCGGCAATTGAATATGGATTGTTGAAAAACAGGATAACAGGTTCAATCGGTGTTTACAATCGCATCACCAATGATAAGATTGCCAACGTTCTGCTGCCCAACTCAACAGGTGTCAGCAGCATTCGCACCAACAATGGATCAATGCAGAACAAGGGTTTTGAGGCAGATATGGTTGTAAAGGTTGTCCAGAATAAAGATTGGGAAATTCGCCTAGGTGCCAACATTGCCTGGAACAAGAACAAAATACTCAAGCTTCCATTCAATGGCAATGAAAACAACCGTCAGGGTGGTACGCAGATTTATGACCCAGCCACAGGGAAGATCATTTGGGTTGGTGGTTTACAGGAAGGACAGGAACCAGGTGAACTATTTGGATATGTGATGGAAGGGTTGATCAGGGATGCAAAAGATCTTGCAGACTACAATAAAATTGACTTGGCAGCCGGTCAGGTGCAGTTGAATGCTGCTGCCGGTCGTCCATTGATCAGTCAGAAATTGCTTACCCAAAGGGGGCTTAATCCAAACCAATGGTGGACAACCAGCCTGGGAGATGTTCGCTGGAAAGACATTGACAAGAATGATACCATTGATTTCAGGGATAGGGTTTTCATGGGAAGAACAATTCCACGTTGGACGGGGGGCTTCAATCTTTCCCTTGGATGGAAAGGACTGCAACTCTTTGCCCGTATGGATTATGCATTGGGATTTGTGCAAATGGATTTCCGCCAATTATGGGCCATGGGTAGCATGCAGGGCGAATTCAATGGAACAAATTTTGTAAAAGATTCATGGACACCCGAGAATCCTAATGCGAAGTTCCCAACGTATATGAACCAGGACCAGCAATTGAAAAAGAATTACGACAGGAACAGCAACATGTTCTGGGTAAGTTCGAATTATCTCTGTTTCAGGGAATTGACACTCAGTTATGCTGTTCCTCAAACATTGTTGAAGCGGGCAAAAATTGAAGGGCTTACGTTGATGGTAACTGGCCAGAACCTTGGCTATATCAGCAATAAAATGCTCAAACTGCCGGAGAGAACAGGCGAACAGGATGGTGCATATACCATTCCAACCCAATTGGTTTTTTCAGCAAATCTTACATTCTAATATTTTAATCATACACAATGACAAAGAATACATTTCAAGTCGTTCTGTTTTTTGCAATGTTGACAATAGGAATGACATCTTGTAAAAAAACATTGGAGCTCACTCCTCAAGATTCATTTGGCAGTGGAAATTTTTGGAAAAATGAAGCCCAGATTGCTGGCTTTATGCAAGGTTTACATACCTCGTTCAGGGGAAACATGTTTCAGTTTTTACGATTGGGAGAAATGCGTGGTGGTGGCTTCACTACTGCCGAAATATTTCCTGTTTCTTTGAACGAAGTGCCGTTGATTCTGCAGAACCTTGAAGAGAACTCATCTGGGGTCAGCAACTGGGGCGGATTCTATGGTGCAATACTTCAACTCAATTTATTTATTCAGGAGACTGAAGCGGCAACCATTTTGACCCCAGCAAAAAAAGGATACTTCCTCGGTCAGGCTTACGCAATGAGAGCATACTATTATTTCCATTTGCTGCGTACATATGGTGGTGTACCGCTTAGGCTTGTTCCGGAAGTGCCCAACGGAATCACTGATCCGGTGGCTTTGCGCAAAGCGAGGGCTACTGAGGCCGAAGTGTTGGCTGCTGTAAAAAGTGATGCTGATAAAGCTGTTGCTTCATTTGGAACCGCTGCTACAGCCAACAAAGCCCAGTGGAACCCAATGGCGGCTTTGATGTTGAAAGGTGAGATCTACCTTTGGTCAGCCAAAGTGTACAACACATCAGCCGATTTGGCTACTGCAAAAGCTGCTTTGAATGCTGTTACTGGTTTTACACTGCGTCCTAATTTTGCGGATGTATTTTCATATGCGAATAAAAAGAACAGTGAAATCATTTTTGCTTTGAGTTATTCTTTTGCAGAAGCTGAAATGCCTAGCGTATCAACATTTACATATGATTTACCTGGATTGGCTGGTGGTTTTTATGCCGATTCTTTGGCATCAGGCGCTTTTATTTCCACCAATCCTGATCCACTCAATATCGGCCAAACCAATGCCCAGCAGATCATTCAGCGCTACAGGTATAGCTTTGAATTGTTCCAGAGTTATGACAATGCTGATAGGCGCAAGCTGGCTACGTTCTATGACTTTTACAAAGTGACTAAAACAGGTGCACCTCCATATAAAGTGCTTGCGCGGAATACCGTGCTCAGAAAATTCCTGGGTACCATCGACCAAAACAAGCGTTATTTTTCTGATGACTGGCCGATTTACAGAGAAGCCGAGCGTTTGTTGATGCTGGCTGAAATTGTAAACGCTGAAGGTGGAGATCCAACTGTTTACATCAAGCAAATCCGTGACCGTGCTTTTGGCGGAGCAGCCAATGATAAAGTTCCATTTGTAAACCGTACCAAGGACGCCAATGAACTCTTCATTTTTGCGGAACGCAGCAAAGAGTTTGTATTTGAAGGAAAGCGCTGGTATGATGCAAGAAGAATGAAATTCGGAACAGAGCCGCTTGCATTCATCAGTGCAAGTCATCCTTATGGGGTGTTGAACAAGGCGACACACGCATACAGGTTGCTGTGGCCCATTGAACCAGCCATATGGACAAATGACCCATTGGTGAATCAGACACCTGGCTATGTAACATCAAAGCCAAAATAAAAGCATAGTATGGGTTTTCAAGCTCATACGATATGGGGTCTGAGGTTATATTCCTCAGACCCTTTTATCACATATAAATAGATGAATAAAAACAGTGAATGAAATGAAAATGAAGATTCAAGGTCTTATCGCTGCCGCTTTTACACCATTCAACGAGGATGGTTCTCTGAACCTTGGTTTGGTACCGGCATTGGTAGAGAAGCTTTTGCAAGATGGGTTGAAGGGTATATTTGTTTGTGGCAGCAACGGCGAAGGCCCTAACATGACAACTGAGGAAAGAATGGAGGTGGCTGAAGCATTTGTGAAAGCAGCCAACAAAAGATTGCTGATCATTGTCCATGTTGGGCACAGCAGTATTGCTGAATCAAAAAGGCTTGCCAAGCATGCACAGGAAATTGGTGCTGATGCTTTTTCTTCTGTAGCAGCATTCTATTTCAAGCCCACTTCAGTAGAAACATTGGCCCATTGTATGGCAGAAATTGCATCCGCTGCGCCCGGACTTCCATTCTACTACTATCATATTCCCATCCTCACTGGTGTGGGTATGGACATGATTGATTTTTTAAAATATGCAGGTGATCTCATTCCAAATCTTGCAGGCATCAAGTATACCTCAGCAACTATACATGAATACCAAAGCTGCCTGGAACTTGAAAATGGAAAATTCGACGTGCTTTTTGGTTTTGATGAGTTGTTGTTGCCTGCCCTGTCCATTGGCTCAAAAGGCGCTATTGGTAGCACCTATACTTTTGCTGCACCAGAGTATCTGAAAACAGCAGCACTCTATCAGCATTGTGAAAATGATGCAGCAAGGGAAAACCATTCATTTATGGTTGAAGTGATCCGCATCTTTGCCCGTTATCCATCAGTGCCAGCCCAAAAAGCCATCATGAAAATGTTGGGTTTTAATATGGGGCCTTGCAGGCTTCCACTGGTAACACTGAACAAAGCAAATTACGATAAGCTACATGCAGAGCTGGAGGCGGTTGGTTTTTTTGAGAGAGTTCCTTCCATTCCCATGGATAGAAAAGAATTATAACCGTTTAAATTTTTCCCAAATGAAGCTGAATAGATTTTTTGCCATGGTCATTTCCTTGTTGGTTTTGATTGCCAACCTGAATGCACAATCCTCTGCCAAAGCAACTGTGTTGCAAGAGCAATATCAGGTGCCCTTGCTGAAGGGGAAATCAAGCAATCCATTCATCAGGTTGAAATTGGTGGTTTCAGACAATAAGGGAATGGAAGTAAATGGTTTTCAATTCAGCTTGAAAGGGACTACCTCTTTGCAGGACATAGAACAACTTGCCTTATACTATTGTAAAAATGATTCCACTGCAAATGCATCATTGGATTTTTCCAAGGCTCAACTGTTTGGCAGTGTTTCATCCATCAAAAATAAAATCACCATCAGTGGTTCCCAGCAGCTCGATCTGGGAACGCATTATTTCTGGCTGAGTTGTACCCTGGCTCCCAATGCCAATGCTTTGCATGAAGCAGATGCTAATTGTACCCAAGTCAACATTGGCGATAAGCGTCTTGTACCTGCTTCCGAAGGAAAAAATATCCAGCAAAAGTTTGCAGTTGCATTGAGGAAACCCAATGATGACAACGTCAATACTTACCGCATCCCTGGCCTTACTACATCGAAAAACGGAACCTTGTTGGCTGTCTATGACATGAGGCGTGAGAGCAGCCGAGATCTTCAAGGACACATGGATATTGGCTTGAGCAGAAGCCTTGATGGTGGCAATACCTGGTTGCCTATGCAGGTGGCCATCGATATGAAAGAATGGGGAGGTTTGCCACAGAAATTCAACGGGGTTTCTGATGCATGTATTTTGAGTGATGACAAAACAGGCGCTATTTATATTGCCGGGCTATGGATGCATGGTGTATTGGATAAGAATGGAAAATGGATTGAAGGGCTGACAGACAGCAGCAAAGCTTGGAACCACCAGTGGCGTGAGAAAGGATCACAGCCGGGTTTTGATGTGAAACAGAGCAGTCAGTTTTTAATCGTCAAGAGTACAGATGAAGGAAAAACATGGAGTGATCCCATCAACCTTACAAGGATGTGCAAAAAAGAGGAGTGGTGGCTTTGGGCACCCGGTCCCGGTCATGGCATCACCCTGAACGATGGCACTTTGGTATTCCCAACACAGGGTCGTGACAAAAACGGCAGACCATTTTCAAACATCACCTACAGCAAAGATGGCGGTGTAAATTGGCATACTTCAGCCGCCGCAGATACAGGCAGTACAACCGAAAGCATGGCAGTGCAATTGAGCAATGGAGACATCATGCTCAACATGCGGGCCAATGAAAATGCCAATCGCAAAGGGGATAACAATGGCAGGGCAATGGCTGTTACCAGTGATTTGGGTAAAACATGGACCAGCCATCCTGCAAGCCGCAGTGTATTGAACGAACCTGTTTGTATGGCGAGTACCCATAAGCACACCTATACAAAAAATGGAAAACCAGCTTCAGTCTTGTTGTTTTCAAATCCCAATACCAAAACCGGCCGCAACCACATGACCATTAAAATGAGTTTTGACGATGGACTTACCTGGCCAAAAGAACATTGGATGCTGCTGGATGAATGGAATAGTTTTGGATATTCTTGCATAACTTCAATTGATGAGCAGACCATTGGTATTTTATACGAGGGAAGTGGTGCTCATATGGTTTTTCAGCAGTTTTCTTTTAAGAAGATGCTGAAGTGATTTTCTGAAGAGGTTCAGCTGCAAACAAAATTGTTTTCAAATGAAATCCAATCTTTTTTTTCTGTTTCTTCTCCTGATGACGGGTGCAAACGCACAGCAATCAGCGGATAGTGGCCAATGGCATGCTCCACAAAGACTGCTAACCTTGAAGGAATCGCCTGTTGCGTTGATCCCTTTCCCTCAACAGGTACAGTGGTCAAAGGAAGGATGGAAGCTGCCATCCCAGCTTACAATTGTTGTTGAAGGAAATCAACCATCACTGACCGAGAATGCAGTGCGTTCTTTGAAAACATTGTTGGCATCTTCTTCAATAAAATGGAATTTGAAAAGCCTTTCTTCCAATGAAAAAGTTCCTCTAAATGCTATTCAGCTAAAAATTGCCAACAATTCTTCTCTCAAGTCAGAAGGCTATCAATTGAGCATTTCAGCAAAAGGTATTCTCATCCAGTCAAATGATGCTGCAGGGTTTTATTATGCTGTTCAAACCCTTCGGCAGATCATGGCTCAAAAAAATCCTGTGCAGCAACTCCCAGGGTGTAATATCATTGATTGGCCGGCATTTGCTTTGCGTGGTTTTATGCATGACAACGGACGCAATTTCCAGAGCATTCCAATGTTGAAGGCACAACTGGATAAACTGTCTTGGTACAAATTCAATACATTTCATTGGCACCTGACCGACAACCCTGCCTGGCGTGCACAAAGCAAGATCTATCCACAACTGAACAGTGCGCAAAATCGAATGCAGGGACGAGATCCTGATAGCAGCTATAGTTTTGAGGATATCCGAGATTTGATTCGCTACGCGCGTGAGCGAAATATTTCAATTATACCCGAATTTGATATGCCTGGCCATAGTAAATATTTTGAGCCAACATTTGGGTTTAAAATGGAATCCGAACAGGGCATGCAAGTGCTGGAAAAACTGATTGATGAATTCTGCGCGGAAGTACCGGTTTCCGATTGTCCCATCATCCACCTGGGCTCTGATGAGGTACGCATCCCCAATCCGGCAGCATTCATCAAGCGAATGACAGCCCGGGTGAAAGCAAACAATAGAAAAGTGATGGTATGGAACCCTGGCCTGCCTCCAGAGCCAGGTACCATTGAACAAATTTGGCTGGAGGATGCAACCTTTGTTCACCGAAGGACCAGTCCAAATCCTTATGTTGATTCTTATGCTGGTTACCTCAACAATTATGATTCCTATTCACTGATCCAGCGGTATTTCTTTCAGCAGATTTGTAGCAAACCTTCGGGTGATTCACTGGCCTTGGGTGGTATCCTCTGCTGTTGGCCCGATGTAAGGGTGGGGGACAAGTCAAAAATTCCTTTGTATAATCCGGTATGGCCTGGTTCAATTGCCTTCAGCGAATCGTTATGGTGTGGGCGCCCGGATTTCACACCTTATTATATGAATGTATTGCCTGCAATAGGCTCTGAGGCGAGCAATCATTTTCTCGAGTTCGAGCAGCGATTGAGAAAACACAAGCAAGTGTTTTTTTCAACTGATCATTTCCCATACGTTCCTTTTGGTCATGTTGAGTGGAATATGTCTGGCCCTTTTTACCGCAGTCCCAATGATTCTATTGATAAGGAATTCATGGGGAATGATGCTTTGGCCAGCACTTCAATGGCCTATCAAACAAAAAAGGTAACTGGTGGTATTCTTCGTTTTGAAGAGCATGTTGGTGGATCAAAGAAATTGTCAAAACCCGCCAATGAAACTATATACCTAACTGCATACACATTTAGTACCCAAGCCAGAAAGATACATGCCATCATTGGTTTTGAAGCTCCCGCACGAAGCAATAGGCGGAGTGCAGGCATTCCAAACGAAGGCCAATGGGATGCCAATGGAGGAACGATATTCATCAATGAAAAAGAGCTGCCTGGTCCTGTATGGAATATGCCAGGAGGCCAACGATACCTTCAGGCAACATGGGATAAACCTGCCAATGAAGTACCGTATACAGAGGAAGAGTTTTACTGGAGTCGCCCTCCTGCTGTTGTCGCATTGCGGAAAGGATGGAACAAAATTTTTGTAAGAGTTCCACGAACTTATCTTGACCAGAAATGGATATTTGCTTTTGTTCCAGTCAAACAGGATCCAAAAGGAAACTGGATGGAGGATGCTTCAGTGAAGATTCAGGCCTCAAAAAGATAATTCATATTTAAAGTACAAATTATGGGAAATTCATCGCGTAGAATATTTATCAAGTCTGCAGCCATGACTGGCATCATGGCATCTTTTGCAGATTCCGTTTTTGCTTTGGATGACCATAGGAATCTAGACGCCATTGTTGAAAAAGAAAATTACCTAGAATCCATCAAACAAGAATTGGTAAAGCAGTGGCCCAAAAACCGAACCATCAATTTGGTATTTCATGGTCATTCCGTGCCATCCGGATATTTCAAAACACCTGATGTGCGGACGCTGCAAGCTTATCCCCATCTGTTGTTGAAAGAGCTCAAGCAAATCTACCCCTATGCCGTGATCAATTCGATTCTCACCTGCATTGGGGGTGAGAATGCAGCACAGGGATCCAAACGGTTCAAACGTGATGTACTCAATCACAAGCCTGATGTACTTTTTATTGACTATGCGTTGAACGACAGGAGGATCGGATTGGATGCTTCCCGTGAGTCATGGGAATACATGATCAAGGCAGCATTGAAAAAGAACATCAAGGTTATTCTGCTCACTGCTACACCTGATCAAAAAGTGGATATCAATGACAAAACAACTGATTTGCAAAAGTTATCTGACCAGATCGTTGGATTGGCCAATAAATATAAAATTGGTTTGGTGGACAGTTATGCAGCCTTTCAGCAACGCATTTCAGCTGGAGGGGTACTTATCGACTATATGTCTCAGGTAAACCATCCCAACGAAAAAGGTCATCAGTTGGTTGCGGATGGGATAATGAAATATTTTTAAAATACCTATCTTAGGTAGGTCATAATAAAAAACATCATACTTACAGCTTTAATATACAAAACATCAGCATGAAAAGGAGACAATTCGTCGGTTTTATAGGTAATACCAGCCTATGTTTATTGGCAGCAAAACTGCCTTTGTACGCCAATGATCGCCAACAGCCTGCGTCTGAGGAGTTCCTCTTTGTGGAAGCAGAACAGTTTGCGAAGCATGGGGGCTGGGAGTTGGATCAACAATCGATGGAGCAGATGGGTTCTCCTTATTTATTGGCCCATGGTTTGGGCATACCTGTTCAAGATGCCACAACAACTGTTGAGTTTCCTTCAGCAGGAAATTACAGGGTATGGGTTCGCACCAAAGATTGGGTGGCCCCTTGGAATGCCCCCGGCGCACCAGGAAAGTTTCAGCTGAAAGTCAATGGAAAAGCGTTGGATGAAACCTTCGGCACCAAGAGTGCGACTTGGCATTGGCATGATGGAGGAATGGTAAAAGTGAGCAAGAAATCAACCCTTGCATTGCATGATTTGACAGGATTTGAAGGACGTTGTGAAGCTATTTTGTTTTGTAAGGATCCCAATTTTGAACCAACCAATGATGTTGCAAAACTGACCATATTCCGACGCAAATTGTTGGGCCTTCCAGAGAAGCCTGATGAGGGGGGTGAATTTGACCTGATTGTTTCAGGTGGTGGATTGGCTGGTACTTGTGCCGCGATATCTGCTGCCCGCAATGGCATCAAGGTTGCGCTTGTGCAAGACAGGCCAGTGCTGGGTGGAAACGGAAGTTCTGAAGTGCGTGTATGGCCTGAAGGGCATACCAACAAGACCTTGTTTCCTCATGTTGGAGATATTGTCAATGAAATTCTTCCTCCAATCATCAAAGGACCTGGAAAAGTATTCAATGGCGTTTCTGCCAATTATTACAATGATGCGCTCAAATTGTCCATCGTCCGATCAGAGCCCAATATCACCCTTTTGCTGAACCACCGTGTGGTTAAAGTGGAAACAGAAGCTGATGTTATCAAGGCAATTGTTATTCAAAGCACACTTACATCAAGGCAAACCAGGATAAAAGCAAAATTGTTTTCAGACTGTACAGGCGATGGCTCCATTGGTTTCAAAGCCGGTGCAGACCATGAATACAAGGTGGAGCAATTGATGGGCAGCAGCAATCTTTTCAATGTGTTGGATGTTTCTAACACCGAAGAGGTATTGGCCTGCGAATGCAAAGACAAGAGTGCATTGGCCATGAAATGTGAGCAGGGAGATTTTGATCAGCCTTTCCCCCGTTGCCCATGGGCACTTGATTTATCTGACAAGCCTTTCCCAGGTCGGAAAGGACAGAAAACTTTTGGGAAAGAGGGGCTTGAAACTTTCGCCAACCAATGGTACTGGGAAAGCGGATTCAACAAGGATCAAGTGAATGAAATAGAACTCATCCGTGACCACAATTTCAGGGCCATGTATGGTGCATGGGATGTGATAAAAAATGTCGATAACATGTACCCCAAACACAGGCTTGGTTGGTCAGCATTTATTGCCGGAAAACGGGAATCGCGCCGTTTGATGGGGGATGTTGTGCTGGATGCTGAGGACTTCAAAAAACAAAGGAAATTTGAAGATGGGGCATTCCCTTGCTCATGGCATGTTGACTTGCATACTCCTAAAAAAGAGTTCAAGGAAGGGTTTGAGGACATGGAGTTCATCTCTGATTATACACGTGGGGCAGAGTATCAATATGGCGGTGAGTACTGGGCTCCATACCGTACATTGTACAGCCGCAACATCAAAAATCTTTTCATGGCAGGAAGGTGTATCAGTGTAACAAAATCTGGCCTCGGCCCTGTAAGGGTAATGAAAACCTGTGGCATGATGGGAGAGGTTGTGGGTAAAGCTGCATCCATTTGTATCAAAAAGAATATTTCTCCGCGTGAAGTGTATACACAACAACTTCCAGAATTAAAAAGGCTTTTGGGAAGACCAGGTTTTTCAAGGGCTTAAACAGTAGCATTTATGTTTCGTTTTACAGCAATTTTCCTATTGTTGATTTGCATCAACATGGGCAGTGTCGTCTTTTCACAGGAACTCTATCCGGTTAAACTGTCAGCCAATCAATGGCATAACAAAGAGCAGGAGCTAAGGTATAAGCCCGATGGCAGCGACTTTGTCATTGTCAATGGCAAACGCCTTTTTACCAGGGCCATTTACGGTACCAATACTGCCTTTCGGGTGGAAGCCGGTGACAGGCCTGAATTCGCCTTATACATGCCGGGCATGGGAGGCAATTTCAAGTTTGGAATCGGCCATCAACAACAAAGCAAATGGCTTACACAGGCCAATAGCATTACCGCCCGGTACCGTCCTGGTGCTATGTTGTATACTGTTGAGGATTCATTGTTGGGGAAGGGAAAATTATTTATTGAAATCCTGGCCTTGTCAGACGGAGAAGGGTTTGTCATCCAAACAAGGATTGAAAACACAACAACCCCAGTTGATTTGTTCTGGGCATTTGGCGGAGCCACTGGGAAAAAATTTTCACGTGATGGAGACATGGGGCCTGATCCAGAATCTTCATACTACCTCAAGCCCGAGAATTGCAAGGACAACCGTTTTCGACTTGTAGAACAAGGTCGCTTTCAATTGACCTATGGCACAGGTTTACAGGTAGGGCCTGATGGACGGTATTTTGTTGAGGACCTGAATCAGCCTGCAAAGCCGGCAAAAGAACTTGAATTGACAGGGGTCTTTGCTACCGAGGCAACAATCAAATTGGGTGATGCCAATCAACTGTCTTCACCATCCTTGCTTTTTCAATCTGCTGCAACCATTGCGCCAGTTGTTGTTGGAAAGATGACCATCAATAAAGGAACTGAGCAGTATTTCTCCATCTACAATCCCCGTACAAAAACAACAATCACTTATAATGATTTGGCTACTGTTTTTCAGCAAGCAGAAAAAGCAAGGCAAGCCATAGCCAACAGGATCAAGGTGACAACGCCTGATCCATTCATCAATACCATAGGAGGCGCCCTCAGCATTGCATCCAATGCGATCTGGGAAGCTCCTTCCTACATGCATGGTGCAATAGGCTGGCGCATGCGGCTCAATGGTTGGAGAGGCCCGTATACGGCAGATCCATTGGGCTGGCACGATCGGGCAAAAATTCATTTTAATGCTTATGCCTTGTCGCAGTTCACCAGCCCTGCAATTGGCCCTGTTATACCCGATTCTGCCATGCATTTTGCCCGCAGTTGGGAGAAAAACAATGTAGGCATGTTCAGCAGTGGGTACATCAGCAGATTGCCCAATGCTGAGGCCATGAAGCCCCATCATTATGACATGAACCTGATTTATATTGATGGTTTATTCAGGCATTTTGATTGGACAGGGGATACGGCATTCATCAGAAAAACCTGGCCTGTGATCAAAAGGCACCTAGATTGGGAAACCAGAAACTTTGATGCGGATAAAAATTATTTGTACGATGCTTATGCAGCCATCTGGGCCAGTGATGCATTGCAATACAGCGGTGGCGATGTGACCCATACTTCTGCCTACAATTATTTCCATTTTAAAAAAGCGGCAACCCTTGCAGCCTTGATGAATGAAGATCCTGCTCCTTATCAATTGCACGCAAAGAAAATAAAGGAAGCCATGAACCGGGTGCTTTGGTTGCGAAACAAAGGAACCTACGCTGAGTTCAGGGATTTGTTGGGCAACAAACGCTTGCATGATGCTGCTGCACTTTGGACCATCTACCACAGCGTTGATTCTGAGGTGCCTGATAAGTTTCAGGCCTACCAGATGATGCGCTATGTTGATCATCAGCTGCCGCATATTCCCTTGCGGCCCAAAGGCATGGATAATGGAGGGTATTATACCATTTCCACCACCAACTGGATGCCATATGTTTGGTCATTGAACAATGTGGTATTGGCTGAATCGATTCATACAGCATTGGCCAACTGGCAGGCCAACAGGCCTGATGAGGCTTTCAAGTTATTCAAAAGTGAGGTGCTTCAGTCCATGTACATGGGAGGAAGTCCTGGAAACTTTGTGTTGATTTCCGCTGCTGACGCAGCAAGGGGAGAATCCTATCGGGATTTTGCTGATCCCGTTGGGATATTTTCAAGGACACTGGTGGAAGGACTTTTTGGCATCGTACCTGATGCGTTGGGCAAGAAATTATTGGTTCGGCCAGGCTTGCCTGCTGATTGGGGTTATGCTTCTTTTTCGACGCCAGACATTTCTTTTGATTTTAAAAGAAATGGCAGAACTGATGTGTACCAGGTGGTTAACAGGATTTCAAAAACAATGAACCTGACCTTTCAGGCCATCGCACGAGGGCAGGTCGAAACATTGCTTGTGAACGGAAAGAAAACCCAATGGAAAAATGTTGCTGATGCAGTGGGTGCTCCTGTGATTGAAATCACTGTTCCTTCAGACGAGAAATACGAGATCAGCATTGTTTGGAAAGGTGTTCAGCCTGTTCTGCCTTCATCAGAAGCCGCGTATACCCAAGGGCAAGTTTTGAATAAAAATTTTTCAACCGCGTCACTGCTGAAAGTATTTGATCCTCAAGCAGCGTTGAGGGGCATACTTACAACACCCAAAGGATTTCGTGCCACTGTCGACGTTGCCTCAGGAAATTATACTGTCTTCGTTAAATTGAAACAAGGGGAGTTGATATGGTGGATGCCCATTTGTTTTTCAGTTGTTCCACCTGTTGAATTGGTTACGGAAAATGGCAAGGAAGAAAATAGCAATACAATTCGTATTCAAAACAATACTACTGTCAAGACCTTTGCTAAGGTTGATGTGAATGGATATTCAATCCCCATTCAAAATACTTCCGGGAAAATATCTGAATCCCTGACAATACCTCTGGAAGCCTTGATTCCCGGAACAAACAAGCTGACGATTGCGTACGCCGATGGCAAAAAAATCAATAGCCAGCTGATCAACTGGAAAGGAGAGAAACAGGTAACGCTTGAGACGGTTGATCTTGGCGCTTTCTTTAACGACAAGGTTACGCAAATATTCAAAAACAAGTACCTCTCTCCAAGGCCTGCTGTCACTACATTGCAGCTGCCATGGCAGGGTATCGGAGACTGGCCCCATCCGCATGAGAGCTTTGAAGTAAATGACAGTGGTCTTCGAAAATGGGCGGGAGATAAAAACGAAATAGTGTTGCCGAAAGGCATTCGATTCATCACTCCTGGTGAAAAAAATAAAAACAATATTCTCTTTACTTCCCAGTGGGACAATTATCCTAAAAGTACAACTATACCCTTGTCAGGCAAGGCTTCTCAAGTTTATTTCTTGATGGCAGGCTCTACCAATCCGATGCAGAGTCAATTGACCAACGGAGAGATTGTTGTGGAATATGTAGATGGAACTGCAGACACTTTAGTACTGCGCAATCCAGAAAACTGGTGGCCGATTGACCAGGATTATTTTACCGATGGATTTGCCTTTGCCCTGCAACAACCAAGGCCAATGCGTGTTCATTTGAAGACAGGAAAACTTGTTTCGGGAGAAGAGTCTAAGGTCAAATACAATGGCAAGAAAATAGATGGTGGTGCCGCCACAGTATTGGATATGTTGATTGATCCCTCCAAGGAATTAAAGAGCATCACATTGAAAACCATCGCCAATGATGTAGTTATTGGCCTGATGGGTATAAGTTTGCTGCGAGAGTGATGTTTGTTAAAAAATTAACGTCGGCATACCCCTCAGATTTTTCTGAACTGTGATTGAACTGTTAAAGTGGATTAACAACATTCGTTTCATTAAACCCGAGCTTAATAGATAGGTCATAGGAGAAACCCTGCTGTATGAACAAATCATTTTTCTGCTTTACAATTCTAACATCCATTTTCTTTTTTTCTGCTTGCAAGAAGGAGGATGTTGTTTTACCCGCTTCTCCAACTGGGAACACTCCTGGGTCAACTGTTGATACATATGCAGCCATCAAGGCATTTTTTGGTGCTGAAATTGATCCTTTGAATTTATCCAATTATGCCAACCAAGGGAAACCTGGTTATGTCACCAGGGATAATACTGGCGCCAATCCCATTACCAATGAAAAAGCCACCATTGGAAGGGTTCTTTTCTATGACAAGAATTTAAGTATCAACAATTCTATTTCATGTGGAAGCTGTCATAAGCAAGCCTTCGCTTTTTCTGATACTGCATTGTTAAGCAATGGTGTTTTGGGCGGAGTTACTGATCGTCATTCCATGCGGTTGATCAATGCCAGGTTTGGAGAAGAGTCCAGGTTTTTTTGGGATGAACGTGCCATTAGCCTTGAGGCGCAAACAACACAGCCGATTGCCAATCACGTTGAAATGGGATACAG
>CAITQQ010000134.1 GCA_903894575.1 uncultured bacterium | reverse complement strand
CGGAGCGGGCTTGGAAGATTATTGGGAGTACATGTGGAACGAGCCTTTGCAGGCCGGTGGTTTTCTTTGGGATTATGCTGATCAGGCGGTGGTGAGAAAGGACAGACATGACAGCCTGGATACCGACAAGCACCGGGCTGCTGATGGTATTCTGGGCCCCCACCTTGAAAAGGAAGGGAGCTATTTTGCCATCAAAGAGATCTGGAGCCCAGTTCAAATAAAACGAAGAGAAATCTTAGAAGGATTTGATGGCCGTTTCGAAATTGAAAACAGGTATCATTTCACCAACCTCAATACCTGTCAGTATAAGTGGTCTCTGAAATATTTGGGAAAGGATTATCAGGAAGACAGAAAGGGAGAAACGGCTTATTTTCCTGATGTGCATCCTGGGCAAAAAGGATATTTGCAATTGCAGCTCCCGAACAACTGGAATGAATATGACGCATTGTATATCACTGCCATTGATCCGCAGGGCAATGAGTTGTTTACCTGGAGTTATCCCATCGTTTCTCCTTCAAGCATTGTAAAACGCATGGTGAAAATATCGGGTATCGAAAAGATCAATGTAGCGGAAACTGCTGATTTTTGGAGTGTTAAGGTAAAAGACCTTGTGTTTGATATCAACCGCCAGACAGGCCTCATCAACAATATACAAAACGCATTGGGCAAGATCCCTTTTGGCAAGGGTCCTGTTCTTGAAGAGGGCGTCAATAATTTTGGAAATTTTACTTTGGTGCAGACGGATTCAGTGATTGAAATCAAATCCACCTTCAACCGAAAAAATAATTTCAATACCATGCAGTGGAGCATCTATCCTTCAGGCTGGGTGCGTCTCCAGATTGATTATTTTCCTTCAGCCTATTTCACCAATTTTTCTGGCATCAATTTCTCAATGCCCGAATCATCCATTCGCTCTGTAAACTATACCGGGTATGGCCCATACCGTGTTTGGAAAAACCGCATGAAAGGAAACAGCTTTGGCGATTGGCAGAAAGTATACAACAATACAGAGACGGGAGAAGCACCCTGGAACTATCCTGAGTTCAAGGGTTATCATGCAGGATTTTATCATGGTATTTTTAATACTTCCGCAAACAGGTTTACAGTGGTAACGGAGAATGAAGACATGTTTCTGCGTTTGTTTACCCCTGCATGGAAAACGGACCAGTGGCACAACTATGAGCCTCTTTTTCCTGCTGGCGATATCTCCTTCATGCGTGGCATCAGCAGCATAGGATCAAAGACACAACGCAATGAAACTACTGGTCCTATGGGCAGCAAAAATATTTTTTACGACTACGAAAAAGAACCAGGCAGGTCTATCAATATCACTTTGTACTTCAACTTCAGCCATGCACAATAACATGATAAAAATAATCGCATACATCAAATCCTTGAACCTTAAAACGGTGTTGCTGACAACAGGATTTCTATTGGCAGGATGCATTGCCCTTGGACAACCTTTTTGGAAGTCTGGCATTGTAGCCGATGAGTTCATCGCGGCAAAAATGCCATTTCCTGAATCCCATTCAGCAACCATTGCAGAAACCCCGGAAGGCCTGGTGGTGGCCTGGTTTGGCGGAACCAAGGAAAGGAATCCTGATGTTGAAATTTGGATGAGTAAACTGAATGCCAATGGAAAATGGATAGCTCCGATTTCAATCGCTAATGGCATCATCAATGAAGGTTTGCGCTATGCTTGTTGGAATCCTGTTTTGTACCAGGT
>CAITQQ010000133.1 GCA_903894575.1 uncultured bacterium | reverse complement strand
GAAAAATTAATTGTTCATTGTGATTTCACACTAGGAAAAGTCGTAAAAGCCGTTGACAGCTGGCTAAAGATTAAACCGGGCATCGATGCCATTATTTCTATTTCAGACAAAAGTGCAGTACAGATCATCCGTCATCTCAAGGAAAAAAAAGTAGCTGTTCCCGGCAAAATTCGTGTTTTTGGTTTTGGAAATGAATTTGTGGGCGAAATCGTAGATCCTTCACTAAGTACTTTTGATACCAAAACAAAACGCATTGGGGAAGAAGCCTCCCGGCTAATCATTGAGGAGATCATTACAGGAAAACAGCATTTAACAAAAAAAATCATCCCAGGTAAAATGATCATAAGGAAATCCGGATGAAAAATCAGATGGTCACTAGGGCTATGATATGCTGACAAAATAAATTGGTGCAAAAATGCTTACACCCAATGATAAATTTATTCAAAAAATAAAAAGGGAATATCCCTCAATACTGATAACAATGAAATCCCGAATTCTTTATGCTTTGATTTTTGTGATGGCATTTCCCATTTTCAAACTACAAGCATTGATCAGATGTGAACAGTGGAATGTATTTGAAACATCGTTCATTTCAGACCGTGAATACAGCAATCCTTTCCTGGATGCAGAAGTTGATGTGTTGTTCAGCAGTGGCAAGCAGCAATGGGTGGTTCCCGCTTTTTGGGCAGGGGGTAAGAAATGGATGGTTCGATTTGCACCACCTGTGCAGGGTGAATACAAATACCGGGTTGTATGTACAGATAAATTGAATGCAGGACTGAATGGAAGAGAAAAATCCATGAGGGTTGTGGGATACAAGGGTGATAACCCATTGCTGAAACATGGATTCATACAAGTCGCAGAAGATAAAAAACATTTTGAACATGCCGATGGTACCCCTTTTTTCTGGTTGGCAGATACATGGTGGAAAAATCTCTGTAAAAGGATAACATGGGAAGGTTTTCAGGAATTGACTGCTGACAGAAAGATGAAAGGATTTAATGCGGTTCAGATTGTTTGTGGCCCTTACCCAGATGAAAAAATGATGGAGCCAGATTGGGAGAACGAAGGTGGTAAGCCATATGAGAACATTGATTTCAGCCGCGTCAATCCAAGATATTTTGAATTTGCCGATCGCCGGATAAAACACCTTGTTGATGCTGGAATTGTACCAGTGATTGTTGGGGGTTGGGGAAGACCGCAGGGTGGTGGAAAGAGTACCCTCGAACAAGTCGGCTTAGAGGGCTTCAAGCGGCATTGGAGAAACCTCATAGCACGATATGGGGCCTATCCTACAGTTTGGATTGTGGGCGGCGAAGCCAAAGACCAATATGGTCCCTGGTCATCATTGGCAATGTATTTGAAACAGACGGATCCCTATCACCACATTTTAACCTATCACGCTCCTGCACATCCACGTCAGGCGATAAAAGACAATTCAATGTTTGATTTCGATATGGTGGGGATTGGGCATGATGGTCTAAAAACAGCGATGCAATCTCTTGAGTTGATGAAATCTTGTCAATCGCAAGCTCAACTTAAACCGGTACTCTGCGGGGAGGCATGCTATGAAGGCCATATGCAAACCAATTTTCAGGACATGCAGCGGTACCTTTTCTGGAGCTTCATGCTAAGTGGCGCCGCTGGTCATACCTACGGTGCAGCTGGAATTTGGCAGGGCAGCATAGAAGGCAATCCAGGAATCAAGCCTGTTTATGACTGGACAACCTGGAAAGAAGGAATGAACTACCCAGGTGCCATTCAACTTGGTATTGGGAAAAAGTTTTTGGAGAATTATGACTGGTCAAAGTTGGAGCAGCATCCTGAGTGGGTTGAACAAGATTGTTTTGCGGCAGGCATTCGAGGTATGCTCCGTATCATCTACCAACCAAAGCGAAAAATCTATGATTGGAAAGGAACAATAGTGAAGCATCTTGAACCCGGTATATCCTACTCCGCATTCTACTTTGATCCAGCCACGGGTAGAAAATTTGACCAAGGTATCATCCAAGCTGTCAATGGGGAATTCCAGTCAAAGGGTCTTCCCTCGCCTCAAGATTGGATACTGGTTTTAGAACGAGCAGATGCTAAACGATAGTCAATGCCACCTCTCAAATTATATTATTTGAGTTTTATCATTTCGCTTCCTGCTAAGAGAAACGCACCTGTGCCAAAATTTTGCCAACTTTCAGCATTTGCTGGCATTGGATTGGCTCCAATATTTTGAACCCATCCAATTTTTCCATTCTCTTTCTGACATCCCATTATTCCTTTCCATGCTTTCAAAACCACTGGTTTGAAAATTGATTTATCCAATAAATTGTTGTTAATACCCCATGCCAATGCAAATGTGTAAAATCCACTTCCACTAACCTCGCCATGGTCATAAGATTCGGGGCAAAGCAAACTTGTACGCCATAATCCATCTTCAGGTTGCAGCTCTTTGATTTTCAAAGCCATTTCCCTAAAAAGATTTTCATAGAAAACCCTATTTTGATATCGTTTGGGCATATCTGCTAAAATCAATGCCAATCCAGCCAAAACCCAGCCGTTCCCTCTGCTCCAAAATACCTTTCTACCATTTGGTTCTTTTATATCAGATGCATTCCCCTTCCATAAAAATCTCATATCTCTGGAAAACAAATGTTCTTCTTTATCGTAGAGTAATTCATACGATTGCTTATAATATTTGTCCATTTCATTCAACAAAGATTCATTTTTTGAGAATTTTGAATACGCGGTGATTACAGGTGGTGCCATAAAAAGAGCGTCACACCACCACCATAGGATGCTTTTTTCATCTGGCTCATTCACTTCCAGCTTTTTGCCACTAATTCCATTCTTCCAAGGGTGAGCATTATACAAATGTTCATTGATGATTTTCTCAGCAGGCTGTAGGTTGACATCGGAGATTCCAAGTCTTTTCAAATAAAGATAACTGTAGCAAATATTCATATCATCAGCATGGTAGAAACGTTCCCATGGTTTCCAATCATTTCTCACGGCCATCTGCTTTAATGCTTTTATAAAGGCAGTATCCTTGGTGGCTTCATGCGCTTTGGAAACGCCCAAATAATAAGCCCCATTTGTCCAATCTGTTGGTGCTTTTGCATAAATAGGATTGGCTTCCTGCCAGGCCATTGCTCGCAGCATCGATTGTCTGATAGAAGCCTCTTCAGGAGTGAATTTATATTGAGACACTTTACATCCTTGAATAATCAAGAGTAAGGCAAAAAAACATATTCCAAATTCTTTTTTCATTTTTTATGTTTCTATAATCAAGTGTAAATATAGTTTTTACAAATGGCGCTTTATAAAAAAATGGTCATGAAACTAAATTTCCTTAATTGCCTGGAAAATGGTTTTACCCAAAAAAAATACCTAGCATACATCAGAGTAAATTCCTGGATTTCATATTGATCGGATTTCAGCAATATTTCAGAAATTTTTGGCCTTGATAAAAGGATCATCAGGACAAAGTTTCTCTG
>CAITQQ010000132.1 GCA_903894575.1 uncultured bacterium | reverse complement strand
TGCTGCATTGGTGCATAATTTTGAAAAAGAAAACAAACTGGTCTACCTGAACGATCTGAACTTTGATAAGGATGGCAATCCTATTGTATTGGCTGTTATCAGCCGGCATCATCAACCCGGCCCACAAGGCGACCCCAGGGAATGGATTATTTTTCACTGGAAAAATGGACAATGGAATGAACACCGGGTGACTGCTTCCACCCACAATTATGATATGGGATCGCTCTATGTTGAAGGGAAAAACTGGACAATCATCGGCCCTACCTCACCTGGCCCTCAACCCTATGGCACGGGTGGTGAAATGGTCGTTTGGGAAAGCCAAAATGAAGGAATCTCTTGGGAAAAAACAAAAATACTTACGCAAAACAGCACAAGAAATCATTCCTATGCCAGAAGGCCATTGCATGCCCACAAAGACTTCTATGCATTCTGGGCGGATGGAAATGCATCTGAATTCTCCAGGTCACAGTTATATTTTTCCAACAAGAAAGGGGATGTTTTCCAGCTCCCTTACGAAATGAAAAACAATCTTGAAAAACCCATCCCACTGAAAATAGCCGGCCTCCAAATGATACCAACATCCAATTAAAATTTGCAGATACGTACTTGATATGAAAAAAATTACTTCTCTCCTGCTATTGTTGATTTGCATGTTTGAACATGTTATTGCTCAAGAAAAACATCCACATATTCTGGTGAATGAGCAGGATAAAAAAATCATCCTCGACAAGATCACCCACCAGCCATGGGCCAATGAAATCCTTCAAAGGATGGAAAAATCACTGATGCCTTATGTGCTTCGCCATCAGAAAGATCCTGAATGGATCCTGAGCAGGTACCTCATGAACCGTGCAACAGGAAAGCATTACACTGAATTTTATTCCGATGCCGAAGGTACCGCATTGGTCAGCTATATGGGCAACGCCCCTTTCCCAACTGTTCGTGTTGCCCCTCATAAAAGGCCTCCCGTGAGCAAGGATGGGTATACTTTCCGAAAACCCCGCATTGAAGAACTGGTGCCCTACGACAGTTCAATGTTGATGCTCCTTCAAAATGAAGGCCCTCAGGGAAAAAAGGAATGGGTTAGTCCACAAACTTTTGTAGATGACATCAATGGAGAGATCAATCAACTGGCCCTGGATGCATCAATTTTATATTGGTTGAGTGGCAAGAAAGAATATGCAAAATTTGCTGCCGACATTCTCTCGCAATGGGCAAGAGGTGCCTATTTCCAAAATCCTATCAATGGACCGTGTCGCACAGGTTTTCTGTCCGTACAAACGCTTGGCGACAGAAACTACCAGCAATTGCCATTGGTATATGATTTTCTTTATGACTACCTCAGAGAAAACAAATATGAAACAAAATGGTATGAGCCAGTTTTTGAAAAGATTGCCAATACCATGACATTCAGAGGGTTTTGGGCCAACAACTGGTATGCAGCACAGGCCCCTGCCATGGTCTTCTCCGCACTGGCGTTAGAGAACAAAAGCAAAAGAGATTTTTATCTTCAATACTATACCACCAAAGACACCATCAATGGAAGTTGCGGACACCTCAGCATCCCATCGACGGTAAAACAAATGATGACACCAGATGGACATTGGGAGGAGCCCAGCGGTTACCATAACTTTCCTGTAAGCAATTTGCTGATATCTTCAATTGCCATGGAAAAAAACGGGTACGATATTTTTAGCAAAAGCCCGGAATTGTTGCAAGCCTCTTATGTGATGTTGAAATATTCATTTCCCAATTTGATGGCTCCTTCGTTTGGCGATACAGGACCGGCTACCCAAAGTGCAGAATGCCTTGAGATTGGTATGGCCATGGCTAAAAAATATGCCAACCCCATCCTACCCCAGCTCGCGGCTGCAATGCAAGTGCTGATAGACAAAAAGGGCTATAAGCGGGAAGCATCCAATTACCTAGGACTGCTTTCATATCTGCCTGAGCTGCCGCTGAACAATGCCATTCTTTACCAATGGCCGCGCAGTGGTGAACTGGACTTTGCAAAAGCCTATCTGCAAAGAAACGGAACAGACAAGGAAACAGGTTTGATGTATGTGGTTCAAGGTGCCACCTATAACCACAACCACGCCAACGGTATGTCCATGGAGTTGTATGGTGCAGGAACCGTTATGGGGCCAGATCCTGGAAACGGCACCAATTATGAACACGTTTCGCATGTCAAATATTATGCGCAATGGGCAGCACACAATACTGTAGTTGGAGGTGCTGCATCAGGCTCCGTACCATATTTCAAAGGAGGTGGAGGCACCAAGAAAATAGGAGAAATAAAATTGAAGGCGATGGAGCCAAAGGCAGGGCTGACAGCTGTTTCACCCCATTGCTCTTTTACTGATACCCGATATACGGATGGTAGTACAAAAACAAACCAGCAAAGAACCATGGCCATTGTTCGAACCTCTCCCACGAGTGGCTACTATGTTGATATTTACAGGTCATCGCATCCTCTGAGCAATGAATATGTCTACCACAATATTGGACAACAACTTGATTTAAAGGATAGCAAAAGAAATCCCATCACCCTGATACCAACCCAATTCCCCGTTTCACAAAAGCCTTTTGATCCGCCCGGGTTCAGTGCCATTACAAACATCCAGTCCTCAGGAGAAAACAGCCAAGACTTAGCAGCACTGTTCACCATTGAGGAGAAAAACCAACCCAATAAATACATGCAGGTATTGTTTCCTGGAGAAATCAATCGAAGTTTTTATACAGGAATTGCACCTGTCAGTAAAACTGCTGAACCAATCTTCAGAACTACCAAAACACCTACAATCATTGTACGGCAAAAAGGAGAAGCGGTCAGCAAGCCATTCATTGCCATCTATGAACCTTTTGGTGCAAATGCTGGGCGGAGCATAGACAGGGTTGAAATAGAAGACAAATCAGATCCTGTCTCATTTAGTGCACTCAATATTATCGGCACGAAGGGAGACAGGCAATTGATCTTACAATCAACCAATGAAAACAAACGCCACCAGAAAAACCAATGGACATTCAAAGGTCATTTTGGGGTTGTCAATCTTGTCAATGGTAAACCAACCTATATTTACCTGGGTGATGGAAAAGAGATCAGCTTCGGACCATATTCCATTATCATTGAAAATGCCAATGGTGCTGCCAACATCACTATCAATGGAGATTCCATTGAATTGAATTGCAACCAAAAAACCATATTGATCATCAATGGAAACAGGTCTGAACATCCCTCAGGTCAACACAAAATTGTCCAGGTCCCAAAAAATTTTGAAAGCAAATAGAAGACAAATTAGATCAATAAAACAGGTACTACGTGATGCTCAAAGATGCTATTCCTGGATCAAGATTTTTTCCTGGCTGATCCGTTCCTGTCCGACAGTTTTACCATTACCCGCATATTTGTTTAGTGACTTCAGACGGGCCGTTGCATATGATTCCAACCCGAAACCATTGTTGTAATGGATCAGGTTATCACTGATGTTGATGTCTGCATTGCCGCGGTACAGAAACTCTAGCAAGATACCTGACCTGTCATTGGCTTCGATCAGGCTTTTGCTGATGGAAATATTTTTACTCTCAGAGACCAGCATACCATACCATGCATTTCTGGCAACTTCGCAATCACTGACAACGACTCCTGTGCAATGATCCAAGGCAATACCGCTGCCAAAAGGAGAAGTAGCCATCCTGCTACCATTGATATTCACCTGTCTGCAATGGCTCAGCAACAGGTTGTGCTGAATTTTGGGGCCTGGAACTGCATTGCCACCATTTTCATTGAAATCACATTTGCTGATGCGAAGGTTGTCTGCACCACTGATGAATGCTCCGTTAAATGTGCAATTCCTGATGGTGATATTGAGCAGGTTGATGTTCTTCATTTGACCTTCCCTGAGGGAACGGAACAAGATTCCACCCCTGTTATACCCACCCTTGAAAGACCTGTTTGCATTGGGATCATCCCCCGTCTGGGTCTTCAAAGCTCCTTCAATCACCAGGTCCTGAATGGTTATATCCTGCATGTCATTGGTTGCATTGACCATGGCATCACGCATGCCTGAATTGGGGTCTAAAAACAGGATGGTACCCTTCCCCTCTCCAGCCAAAGTAATGCCACTGGGAATTTTTAAGGTGCCTGGAAGGGTATGAATACCCGCTTTCAGGATCACCCATCTTCCCGTATGGGCAGTCGAATCCAAGGCTGCTTGAATTGATTGACCTGGACTAATGACAATGGGGTTCTGGGGATATGCCTTGGCATGACCTGCAACAGCACCAGCTACATAGGCAAACGGAGATGGTGTTGGAGCGGCTTTTACGGCCTGCATTGGAGAAGATGAATACCTGACAGCAGATAAAACGCTTCTAGAAGCTTTAGACCGGACAGAATCCGCCGCTTTCTTTGTCCATGGTAATGTTATTCCTTTGGAAAGATAATGTCTATAAACATACTCATAATCGTCCCTGAGCCCCTTGGCCCTTTCAGAAACGATACAATAACATTGTGGTTGCTGTCCCATGAGAAATCCGGCCGTATATTCATATCCAAGGCCTATCCGGTTATCTGCGATGGAAAAAAGATCGACACCCTGTGTATAGCCAATTTGCGCGGCTCCAACAAATTCACCCAAGCCTAGCTGAACATGGCCTTGGTCTCTTGGCGTTTCCTGGCACTGGCCATTGGGATAAATGTATTTGAAAATACTGCCATTCACAGGTCCATGCAGAAAATGATCAAGGGCATTGTCAAACATTTTTCTGTCATCCAAAAAAACGCCCATGGCCATTAGTGAATGGATGATGGCACCATCCCAGTTTCCATTGGCCTGCGGAAAATAATGGCGCAACAAAGGATAATAAACGGTCATCAGCATGTTGCGAAAAGCATCGATGTCATT
>CAITQQ010000131.1 GCA_903894575.1 uncultured bacterium | reverse complement strand
GTGCACCTTCGATGGTCATGGTTCCGCAAACAAAATCATTGGCTGCATCAATCTCTGACCCCTTGAAACCGAGGGCCTGCAACATGTTCCAATCAAAGTTGAAATATTGCTCTGGCTTGAAACCAAGGCGTTGCAAACACTCTTCACCAAGCGTATAGACGTTGAATACAAATCCAACTTCAAAAGCCGCCACGGCTGCATCGTCCAATTTCTTGATTTCCTCAGCAATGAATCCTTTCTCGCTCAGCGTTTGGTGGTTGATGAAAGGAGCTCCTGCAAAAGAGGCTGAACCTACTGCATATTTGATGATGGCATCCTGTTCTGCAGCTGTATATTTAAGGTTGTTAAGGGCCTGAGGAACCGATTGGTTGATGATTTTGAAATAACCACCACCAGAAAGTTTCTTGAATTTAACAAGGGCGAAATCTGGTTCAACGCCAGTGGTGTCGCAATCCATTACCAGACCGATCGTGCCGGTAGGGGCAATAACGGTTGTCTGGGCATTGCGGTACCCATACTGCTCTCCCAACTCCACTGCATCATCCCAGGCCTTACAAGCAGCTTTGAGCATATAATCAGGACAATCTTTTGCTTTGATTCCATGTGGCTTGATGCTGAGGCCAACATAGGCCTGGTCTGCATCATAGGCAGCAGCACGGTGGTTTCTCATGACCCTCAGCATGTCTTCCCTGTTCTCGGCATAGCGAGGGAAAGGTCCGTGGATCTTGGCGATCTCAGCAGAGGTCTTGTAAGAAATACCCGTCATGATGGCTGAGATTGCACCAGCAATTCCCCTTGCCTCATCACTGTCATAAGGAATACCGCTCACCATCAGCATGCTACCGAGGTTGGCAAAACCAAGTCCGAGTGTACGGTAATCGTAGCTGAGCTGTGCTACTTCCTGGCTTGGGAATTGGGCCATCAGCACCGAGATTTCCAAGACAGTTGTCCAGAGTCTTACTGAATATTCAAATCCTGCAACATCAAAACTGTTGTCTGATTCATTGAAGAACTTCCTGAGGTTGGCTGAGGCCAGGTTACAGGCAGTGTTGTCAAGGAACATGTACTCGCTGCAAGGATTGGAAGCCCTGATGCGTCCACCCTGAGGGCAAGTATGCCATTCATTGATGGTGGTATCGTACTGGGTTCCTGGATCAGCACAGCGCCATGCTGCATAAGATATTTTCTCCCAGAGGGCTTTTGAAGATACTTTTTTCATGACCCTGCCATCCATACGGCCAGTCAATTCCCAATCTTCTCCTTTTGCCAATTTTTCAAAAAATGCATTGGGGATCCTGACGGAGTTGTTGGAATTCTGTCCACTCACTGTCCTATAGGCCTCTCCTTCATAATCGCTGGAATAACCTGCTGCAATCAAAGCAGCCACTTTCTTCTCTTCTTCTACTTTCCAGTCAATGAATGATTCAATTTCTGGGTGGTCAAGGTCAAGACAAACCATTTTGGCGGCGCGGCGGGTTGTACCACCACTTTTGATGGCTCCAGCTGCACGGTCACCAATCTTGAGGAAGCTCATCAGACCGGAAGATGTTCCTCCGCCGCTGAGTTTCTCCCCTTCACCACGCATGTTGGAGAAGTTGGTCCCTACGCCTGAACCATATTTAAAAATCCTTGCTTCGCGGACCCAAAGATCCATGATGCCACCTTCGTTCACCAAGTCATCATCAACACTGAGGATGAAACAGGCATGTGGTTGTGGACGCTCGTAAGCGGAAGTTGATTTTTTCAGCTGGCCGTCGGCCTGGTCAACATAGTAGTGGCCTTGTGGCTTGCCCTTGATGCCATAACACTCGTGCAATCCAGTGTTGAACCATTGGGGTGAATTGGGAACACAGGCTTGGCTGAGGATGGAATACACCAGCTCCTCATAAAAAACATTTGCATCTTCAGTTGAAGCAAAGTAGCCATAGCGCTCTCCCCAAACCCTCCAACAATGTGCCATGCGGTGTGCCACCTGCTTTGCGGAAGTCTCCCTTCCAAGAGAACCATCAGGCTGTGGAACACCCGCTTTCCTGAAATATTTTTGTGCGATGATATCTGTGGCGATCTGGCTCCATTGTTTTGGAACCTCAACATTGTTCATTTCAAAAACAACCTCTCCGCTGGGGTTGCGGATCACCGAAGTGCGGTAGTCATAGTCAAACATTTCATAGACAGCTACCTTGTCTGATGTGAACTGCCTTTTGAACTTCAGGCCTTGAGTGGTGTTGGCGGCGGTTGCTTTTGATTTGTTGTTTGCCATATCGCTAAAATGTTAAATGTTGGTGAATTCTGCCAATTTTCGGAGACAGAGTACGAAAATATCCCCCTCTTGCCTGATTTCAAACCCATAAATATCAACACCCTGTTGATAACTGCAACAACCCGCAATGGCAGTGGATTTGGGATTTTGTTCACTATTTTGTAAAAAAATATTTGGCAGTATTTGGGGAAATCAATACCATAAAGATGGGCAAAAAAACAAACCCGTTTGGTGACAAAAGTCATGCAATTGGGATGATGAAAGTTTATCTTTGTTCTTCATCATCAATCATTGCTTTGAAAACATTCAACCGCTTCATTGTTTTATTTTTTTTCGTTTTATTTTCCATGTTTGTAACTGCTCAACAGAAGAAATTCAGTGGTTGGGCAATGACGTTAAATACATTCGCGCTCAGCCCAAAATTCAACTTCATTTTTGACAGCCAACTGCGGTCAAATGACCAATGGAAAAAAACTGAAACATTCATCCTCAGGCCAGGACTGACCTATGTTTTGAGCAAGAATGTCTCCCTCAGTGCGGGCCTGGCGCTGATAACCAACTGGAAAACAATGGAGGGGATTAGGGATGGGGTTTCAGACAACAGGATTTGGCAACAATTGGGGATCAATCAGCAATTGAAAAATACAGTACTTCAACACAGGATAAGGATAGAAGAAAGATGGATTCCTGTGTTGAAAGTTGCTGGTAGCGAAATTGTGAAATCAGATCCAAATTTCAACGCAAGATTCCGGTATTTTACCAGATGGATAAGCCCTTTTTCAGCAACCAAAAAACTGACAAAAGGCATGTACTGGGCAGTTCAAAACGAATTCTTCTTCAATGCAGCCGGAGCAAGACATGCCAACCGAAAATTGTTCGACCAGTCAAGAACCTATGCAGGAACCGGATACCGACTGGGCAAACATGCCGACCTGGAACTTGGGTACATGTTTTTCTATACTGAGGGTAGAAACAAGGACTACACCACCAACAACATCATACAGCTTTCCAGTTTCCTTCGTTTATAACAAAGTTTTTCGCACATTTGCAATAGAATTGCCCCAATAATGCATCACTCAGTTTACACAACCATACTGGAAAACAAAAGCAAAGGAAAGAAATCCTTTGCCGTGTTGGTTGATCCAGACAAAACATCTGTGTCAAAAGCAGATGAATTGATCCGCTTGTGCACTGAGGCCTCAGTGGATTTCATTTTTGTAGGTGGCAGCCTGGTGGTCAGCGACCATCTGGAGGAATTGGTGCAATACATCAAAAGGGAATGTTCTATTCCAGTGGTGCTTTTCCCGGGTAGCCCATCACAGGTTACCCCTTTTGCAGACGCCCTCCTCTACCTCTCCCTTATTTCAGGAAGAAACCCAGAGCTGCTGATAGGCCAGCATGTGGTATCTGCCCCCGTTGTCAGAAAAAGTGGGCTGGAAGTGATGTCCACCGGCTATATGGTGATCGATGGCGGGGCTCCTACAACAGTTTCTTACATCAGCAACGCCAACCCCATTCCTTCCGATAAGAACGAAATCGCTGTCTGCACGGCCATGGCAGGTGAGATGCTGGGACTTAAACTCTTGTACATGGATGCTGGAAGCGGGGCCAAAAAGCCTATTCCTACTGCCATGATTTCAGCAGTTTCCTCCCATACCGCCATTCCACTGATCATCGGTGGAGGCATCACCACAGCAGAAAAAGCATACGAAAACTGCCAAGCAGGGGCAGACATCATTGTGGTGGGTAATGCCATTGAGAAGGATCCTGCGCTCATCAAGGAAATCAGTCAGGCCATCCACGCCAGCACAGCATCAGGCCAAACCGTCCCGGCACACTAAACTTATCCCTGTTTTTTAGCCTTTTTTCTAAAAAAATCAGTTTATTTGCAACTCACAATTTTTCTTTACAAGACAGACACAGAAAAATGATTAAAAACCTGACCTCATCATCAATAGCAGAAACGGCTCCCGCCGCTTCCATGCGTTGGGTTTTTGCTGTACCAAACGGAACAGTTTTTTTACGCCGACCGATTCCATTTTTGGTACGACGTTGATAGATACCAACCCCTGAGTCCGACACAAGTCGTTTTCCCGGTTCAGCCCTCAGTGGCTTCATCCGGCAACAGTCAATTTTTCAATTCGCCACACAAATGGAACAGCAAAAACAAGTTTTTGATATACATATCGCCAGTGAGCAGGATTACGGGTTTGCAGAAGAAATCTGCCTAGAAATGGAAGAGTCTGCAAAAGCCCGTGGAACAGGCATTGCCAAAAGAAGCCCCGATTATATCCGTCAAAAAATGAGTGAAGGGAAAGCGGTGATAGCGCTTACGCTGGCAGGAGAATGGGCTGGATTTTGTTATATAGAAACATGGGGGCATGGAGAATATGTGGCCAATTCAGGATTGATTGTAAAACCCACCTTGAGAAAAAGTGGATTGGCCAAGCAGATCAAACAAACTGTATTCAAACTCAGCAGAACTACCTACCCAGAAGCAAAAATATTCGGACTCACCACAGGATTGGCTGTCATGAAAATCAATTCTGAACTGGGATACGAACCCGTTACCTATTCAGAACTGACAAAAGATGAGGATTTCTGGGCCGGATGTAAAAGTTGCATCAATTATGAAATCCTGATGAGCAAGGAAAGAAAAAATTGCATGTGCACGGCAATGCTCTATGATCCCAAAGACCATTATGAGCCCGAAGAAACCAAACAGTTTTTTGAGGACAACGCAAAAGGCCTTGAGCGATTGCTCCGGTTCAGGGAGTGGAAACTCCTGAAACCTTTTCTGAAAAAAGAAGAGAAATCTTCCAAGTCTTTGAAAAGCATCCTCTCCCCATTTTTCAATTTCTAAAGCAAGCGATACCATGTCAAAAAAAGTAATACTCGGATTCAGTGGCGGATTAGATACCACCTATTGTGTGAAATATCTTTCTGAAGAGAAAGGCTATGAAGTGCACAGTATCATCGTCAATACGGGTGGCTTCACGGAAGAAGAACTGACCAATATCGAAAAACATGCACATGCCCTGGGTGTGGCATCGCATACCACCGTCAATGCCGTAAAAACCTACTATGACAGGATTATACGGTTTCTGGTATATGGCAATGTGCTCAAAAACAATACCTACCCCCTCAGCGTAAGTGCAGAGCGCCTCAGCCAGGCCATTCATATCGCCGAACATGCACAAAAACTCGGTGCTGATGCAGTAGCCCATGGCAGCACCGGTGCAGGAAATGACCAGGTCCGGTTTGACATGGTGTTCCACATCATGATACCGGGAGTTGAAATCATCACCCCGATCAGAGACCTGAAATTGAGCCGCGAACAGGAAATTGAGTACCTGCAGTCCAAGGGAGTCAACATGAATGCTGAAAAGGCCATTTATTCCATCAACAAAGGACTTTGGGGAACAAGTGTTGGAGGCAAAGAAACCCTTTCTTCAAAAGGCATGCTCCCAGAATCTGCTTGGCCTACACAGGTAACCAAAGAAGATGCAGAAGAGGCTGTGCTTGGATTTGAAAAAGGTGAACTTGTTTCAGTCAATGACAAAACTTTCGATCATCCTTCTGAAGCCATCCAATACCTTCAATCGATTGCAGGACCATTCGGCATTGGCCGTGATATCCATGTTGGTGATACCATCATCGGCATCAAGGGAAGGGTTGGCTTTGAAGCCGCCGCACCCATGGTAATCCTCAAAGCGCACCATGCTCTAGAAAAGCATGTGCTTACCAAATGGCAGTTGCAATGGAAAGATACCCTTTCTCAGTTCTACGGCAACTGGTTGCATGAGGGTCAAATCATGGATCCGGTGATGCGCGACATTGAGGCCTACCTTGAACACTCACAAGAAAATGTAACTGGAAAAGTTTTTGTTCAGTTGATGCCCTACCGGTTTCAGGTCATTGGCATCGAATCCTCCTATGACCTGATGAACAGCAAATTTGGCAAGTATGGCGAAATGAATTCAGGCTTCACAGGCAATGATGTAAGAGGCTTCAGCAAGATATTTGGCAACCAGACCATCATTTGGAATGCCGTGCAAAACGAAAATAAAAAAGATTAAATTCAATTCCATGGACAAGAAGATCAGGATTGGCATCATCGGCGGAGCAGGATATACGGGCGGTGAATTGATTCGACTGCTTCTTGTCCATCCGTTCGCCTCGATTGCGTTTGTGCACAGCAAAAGCAATGCAGGCAATCCTTTGCACCATGTGCACCATGACCTTTTGGGCTCTACCGATCTGCTGTTCTCCGGCGAGATCAGTAACAATATTGATCTTCTTTTTCTTTGCCTGGGCCACGGTGAATCCACCAAATTCCTGAAAGAAAATACCATTGACGCTGGTATCAAGATCATTGATCTGGCCAATGATTTCAGGCTCAACAAGGATGCCATTCAGGGAGACAGGACCTTTGTTTACGGACTACCGGAAATCAACCAGGATAAAATAGCCATTGCAAAAAACGTTGCCAACCCAGGTTGTTTTGCAACAGCCATCCAACTGGGATTGTTGCCGATGGCAAAAGCAGGACTGCTGCAAGAAGTATATGCCACAGGCATCACCGGATCAACCGGTGCAGGACAATCACTGAGTGCCACCAGCCATTTCAGCTGGAGGGCGAACAATATTCAGGCTTACAAAACATTGACGCACCAACATGTAGCAGAGATCCATCAGTCATTGCATCAGTTGCAACATGATGAGCAGCCTGCAGTACATTTTGTGCCCTGGAGAGGCGACTTCACGAGAGGCATTTTTGTATCCTCCACCATCAGCACTGATCAATCCCTTGAAACCATCCAGGCACTGTACAAGGAGTTCTACCAAGGGCATCCTTTCACCATCATAGCAGACAAGCCAATTGCCTTGAAACAGGTGGTGAATACAAACAAGTGTGTAATCTATATTGAGAAGGAAGGCAACAAGATTGTAGTGCACAGCGCGATTGACAACCTGCTCAAAGGAGCCAGTGGACAAGCGGTGCAGAACATGAACATCCTGTTTGGCTTGGATCAAACAATCGGACTCAACCTAAAGGCATCAGCTTTTTAATACCAAAAAAGGCATC
>CAITQQ010000130.1 GCA_903894575.1 uncultured bacterium | reverse complement strand
TGTTGAGTTTCCGAGGAAGATACCTGTCAATCCACCAGAAATGAAGAGGCTCACAAAACCAATCGAGAACAACATGCCTGGTGTGAAGCGGATGTTTCCTTTCCACAGTGTGGTCAGCCAGTTGAAAACCTTGATGGCAGAAGGAACCGCAATCAACAGGGTCAACAGCACAAAGAATGCTCCAAGGAAAGGATTCAATCCTGTTACAAACATATGGTGTGCCCAAACAAGGAAGGCGAGAATACAAATTGCAAACAAAGAACCGACCATCGCGAGGTAACCAAAAATGGGCTTTCTTGAGTTTACAGAAAGGATCTCTGAAACCATTCCCATCGCTGGAAGAAGGATGATGTATACTTCAGGGTGACCAAGGAACCAGAACAAGTGCTGGAACAGGATGGCAGAACCTCCTTCGTTAGGAAGAATTTCTCCTTTCACCACAATCTCTGAAAGATAGAAGCTGGTACCGAGGTTGCGGTCAAACAAGAGCAATACCGCTCCAGACAACAATACAGGGAAAGAAAGTACTCCCAGTACTGCAGTAAAGAAGATGGCCCACATGGTCAGGGGCATCCTGGTCATGCTCATACCCTTGGTACGGAGGTTAAGGATGGTAGAGATATAGTTCAGACCACCAAGAAGAGAAGATACAATGAACAAAGCCATTGAAATCAACCAAAAGTCCATACCGAGTTTGGAACCTTCACTCGCCTGACCCAGAGCACTGAGTGGGGGATAAATGGTCCATCCGCCAGAAGCAGGGCCGGTTTGAATGAACAAAGAAGCGAACATCACCACACTGGCCAAAAAGAAGAACCAGTAGCTGAGCATGTTCATGAAGCCAGATGCCATGTCCCTTGCTCCAATTTGAAGTGGAATAAGGATGTTGGCAAATGTTCCGCTGAGGCCTGCGGTCAATACAAAGAATACCAGGATGGTTCCATGCATGGTAACCAAGGCGTAGTAAAATTCATTGGAAATCCTTCCACCAGCTGCCCATTTTCCGAAGAGGTCCTCAAGCACAGGGAAGGACATTTCAGGATAACCCAACTGAAGACGGAAAAGCACTGAAAACAAACCACCGATGATGGCCCAGATGATTCCCGTGATCAGGAACTGTTTTCCAATCATTTTGTGGTCTGTACTGAAAACGTACTTGGTCAGAAACGACTCTTCATGATGGTGATCATGGCCATGCGCCTCATGAGAATCATGCGAATGTACTGAAGCTTCCGCTGCGTGTCCGTGTGAGATTGTTTCGCTACTCATTTTAAATCTTTTTTTCTGTGATTCTTTATTTCAGTTGGGCCAAGGGTTTAGACATTGTTGCAGTTGCGGCAGCAGCAGTGCTGTCGGCTGCAGGGGCTGCTGGTGCAGCAGCTTCCTGAACAGTTACATACTGTGGCTTTTTAGAAGCCATCCATGCATCATATTCTTCCTGCGTTTCCACTACGATAACACCGCGCATGGAATAGTGACCACTTCCACACATTTGGTCGCAAGAGATTTCATAAACGAAATCCTTGTTTCCGGTAATCTTTTTCATTTGCTCGGTGGTATATTTAGGAGTGAACCACAGCGTGGTGGGTATACCAGGTACAGCATCCATTTTAAGCCTGAAGTGAACAAGACCCACATCATGGATAACATCTTGTGCGTTGATCACCAGTTGAACAGGCTTGCCAACAACAAGGTGCATTTCAGTTGCTTCGATGTCATCGTGGCTTGCACCATCTTCCCAGTCAACACCAAGGGCATTGCCGTTTGATGCATCTGTGAGGCGGTAATTTTTTCTTCCCAAAACATTGTCCTTGCCTGGGTATCTCATCATCCAGTTGAATTGCTTTCCTGTGATTTCAACAACCTGTGATTCCTTGGGGGCGTCACCGGTGATCTTGAACCAATAGAAAAGACCAAAACCAACGAGGATGGTCAGGAATATCGCGGGGACAACGGTCCACAACAATTCAAGTTTATTGTTGTGGGGGAAAAAGTACACGGTTCTCTTTTCAGAGTACTGATACTTGTATGCAAACCAAAACAACAAGACCTGGGTCATCAAGAAAACAACGCCTGTAACGATGATCGTCAGCCAAAGCATGTAATCGATTTTCTCTCCATGATCAGAGGCTGCAGGTTGTGCCAGCAAAGTTCTGTCATACAGCAGCTCATTGCACCACCATGCACCAGCCAATCCCAATACCATGAAAAGGATGAACAGGAAGGCATTGATGCGGTTGGTTTGCTTGAAAGATTTTTCTTCACCCTTCAACACCGATACATATTCGCTTGCTTTCGAAATCTGAAAAATAAGCACGAAAGCCAGTACCAGAATGATTAATATGAAATAACCCGACATGATCTTTACTTATAATTTGTTAATGAATTTGTTTGTATCATTCGACGAAAGCCTTATGTATGGTGGATTGTACTTTCCTTGATGAAAGGATGGTGCAAGGCAACCAATGGTTTTTTTGACAATCCCTTTCCAACAAAGTGCATGATCAATCCTGCGTACAGAACCAATATACCAAATTCGAACCATCCAAGACTATAATGTTCATGCATCGTTCCTGGCATTACCATCTGATAAAAGTCAACCCAGTGACCCAGGATGATCAGTATGGCAAGGAAGGTCAATGTTGTATAATTCCGCTTGGATCCCCTTCTCATCAGGAGCAAGAAAGGAACAGCAAAGTTGACAATCAGATTAAGGAAGAAAATCCCTCTGTATGCACCCTGCATCCTTGGCTTGAAGTAAACCGTTTCTTCAGGAATGTTGGCATACCAGATCAGCATGAACTGAGAATACCAGAGGTAGGTCCAGAATACAGAGAAGGCAAACATGAACTTACCAAGATCATGCATGTGTTCTTCAGTTACATATTCCAGGTAGTCGTGGTTTTTGAGGTAAACAACAAACAATACCACCAGTGACATACCGGCTACAAACGAACTGACGAAAGTATACCAGCTGTACATGGTAGAATACCAGTGTGCATCAATGCTCATCAACCACAACCAAGGGATGGTTGAACCTACGGTAAGACCAAAGATCACAAGGAAGGCGGCTCCCCATGCTGTGTT
>CAITQQ010000129.1 GCA_903894575.1 uncultured bacterium | reverse complement strand
TTTATCTGGTGGTAAAAAATCATGCATTTGTGGATGGAAATAAGCGAATTGCCGCTGCCTGTTTTCTTCTTTTCCTCGAGCGGAATAGCATGCTATATACAAATGCAGGACAGACCATTATCAGTAATGAAGCCCTGGCAAGTTTAACACTGTTTGTTGCGGCAAGCAAAGCTGAAGAAATGGAAACAGTAAAAAAATTATTGATCAGTGTACTGAATAGAAATTTGAAATAAGATTAACCGCAGAAAAATTCCCTAATGAATTAAAAAATAAGTATGAGTGAAACAGTGGAAATTACCAACGAATTAATAAAATTTAGAAATCACCCCCATTGTCAAAATAGGAAGGACTGAAAGTAATATAGCTCATGTTGTAAAACCATTTTTTTATCACTGTTAAACCAATAAACATGTCTGTTTCTGATCGTTTAAAAGCACTGAAAGAAGAAAAATCAGCTGCTAATTTATCTGCTGCTGAAAAATATTTAGCTGAGAATGCCACCAAGCAAGGAGTAGTAGTATTGACAAGCGGATTGCAATATCAAATTTTAGTGGAGGGACAAGGAGAAAAACCCGCATTGCATAACATCGTTACCTGTCATTATCATGGAACATTGATCAGTGGAGAGGTTTTCGATAGTTCCGTTAAACGCGGACAGCCTGCTTCATTTCCAGTAAATGGAGTGATAAAAGGATGGGTTGAGGCATTGCAATTGATGCCTGTAGGAAGCAAATGGAGACTTTTTTTGCATCCCGATCTGGCTTATGGTGATAGGCAAGTTAGTGCTGCAATTGGACCAAATTGTGCATTGGTTTTTGATGTTGAATTAATATCATTTCGATAAATTATTTCTCAACCTATTCTACAAGATTTTGTCTCAAACAAGTGGACGCATCATCAATACTCAGTGCTGAAAAGGCACAGTTACTTTCCAATGCAAAACTTACTAAAAATAAAATCCAACTGATCCTCATTGGAGATCTGCCCCGTGATCTCCCCTAGTTGGTATAGGCACTCGCGGATATCGATGGACAGTAGGTCTCCGGGTACATTTTCTTGCATGCCGTTACGGATGGCCATCAATATGCTGGAAAGTTTTTGCAAGGATTGGTAATGGCGCGCATTGGTTACAATGGTGTTCTCTGTATTGACACCCCCACTGATCACTTTTTCTGTCAAGGTCAATTTCAATGCATCCAGGTTCATGTTTTGCTTGGCAGAAATATATACCGCATCTTTCAATCCATAGTTGGATGCAATCGATGGAACAGCAGCAGAATCATCCACTTTGTTGCCGATCATGATCCATGAACGGGCCACTTGGTTGAGCTCATGTTGCATGGCTTCAACATCCGCTTTAAGGTCAGCACTGGCATCAAAGAGATAGAGTACGATGTCTGCTGATTTCATTTTCTCCCTGCTCTTCTCCACCCCGATGGCTTCAATTTCATCTGCACCTTCCCGGATGCCTGCCGTATCTATCAAACGGAACAGGATGCCGTCAATGTTCAATACCTCTTCAATCGTATCTCTTGTGGTACCAGCGATGGCGCTCACTATGGCCCTGTTCTCTTTCAATAAGGCGTTGAGCAAAGTGGATTTGCCTGCATTGGGCTTTCCCACAATGGCCACATTGACACCATTCTTGATCACATTCCCCAACTTGAAAGAAGCAAGGAGATCATTTACACTTGTTTCAATCTGATCCAACAAGGTTCGGAGGGCAGTACGATCGGCAAACTCAACATCTTCTTGAGAAAAATCCAACTCCAATTCAATGAGTGCAGAAAACTTGATCAATTCTTCCCGCAAAAAAGCCAATACACTGGAGAAGCCTCCCCTGATCTGGTTCAACGCTGTTTCCTGTGCGGCCTTTGTACCGGAAGCAATCAGGTCTGCCACGGCTTCAGCTTGTACCAGGTCCATCTTCCCCTGCAGGAAAGCCCTGAGGGTGAATTCACCGGGGTTGGCGAGCCTTGCTCCACGGCGGATACAGGCTTCCATGACCTGTTGCTGAATATAGGGAGAACCATGGCAGGAGATTTCAATGACATCTTCACCCGTGTAGGACCTAGGCCCTTTGAAGAGGGAAATCACCACCTCATCCAGCAGTTTGCTGCCATCCATGAGGAGTCCCACATGGAGTGTATTTCCTTTTTGAACCGAAAGATCCTTAGAGGGAAACATGTCATTGATCAACGCAATGGACCCATTTCCACTCAGCCGGATAACCCCAATGGCACCGATGCCGGGAGGGGTTGCGAGGGCTACAATCACTTCATTCCAATTGGTTCTTTGTTGCATGCTGCTGCAAAATTACGTTCTTATCCCCGGAGATGATGCAATACTGTTGTGGATGCTGGCATAAAAAAAGTCGCCCCACAAAAGCGGGGCGACTGTATGATTCTTGTAGAAATCTACTATTCTTCAGCAAGCTGGAAAGTAACAGGCTGACGGCGGTATGCCTTAACCTGGCGACCATTCTGAATGGCAGCTTTCCATTTTGGACCTTTGCGGATGGCATTGACTGCAATCTCAGCAAGTTTAGAGTTTGGAGGCAGACATTTGGCAACACCAGCTTCGCTGCATGGCAGTGCCCTAACATCACTTACTGCTCCTTCCTTGTCCACGATGAAAAGGATAACAACAGTGCCTGAGCGACCATCGTCCTGCAATTCATCGATATTCCTTTCAATTTCTCTGGTCACATAACGTGTCCATCCTGCAACACCACCGGGGAACTCTGCATCGATTTCAACCTTCTGGAAAATCTTGTCAGAATCATCTTCCTTAGGGGCTTCCACTACACCACCCTTGTCTTCAGTAGGTGGAGCAATGATACCTTCATCTTTGGTACCCTCTTGGTTAACGGTTCCGATTTTGGTTTCCTCCAGTTTTTCAATTTCTGGTGGCTTCTCTTCTTCCTTCACCTCTTCATCCTTCACAACTTTTGGAGGGGTGAATTTGGCCATCTCTACTTTTGGTGGATCTGGTGGCTTCGGTGGTGGTGGTGGCGGTGGTGGCTCATTCTCTGGCTGTTTGATTTCCTCCAACTCTACTTCTTTGATTTGAATCTGGCCTTTTTTATCGCCCAGGTCCAAAGAAGAGAGGAAGGATACCAACACAAGCAGCAGTCCTATTGAAGCGGTCAGGAGCAATGCGTTCCTGAGTCGCTTGTTGTACTGCGTGCGCAGTTCATAAGCACCATAATTCTTGTTTCTGCCCTCGAAAACGAGGTCGATCAGTTCGGCGCTTAATATTTTGTTTGCATCCATGGTAATGCTTTTAATTAGAGATTCAGATTCGTTCAAATTTCACAAAAAAATCACTTGATTCCAGCAGCGCTCTCAGTGATCTTCACCAATTGGTATTCAACCGGTGAAATATCGACCATTGCGTAACGCTTGATCTCGCTGATTGTCATCTCATCCAGGATATCCACCGTGTTTTTATAGGTAGCATCTTCTGATGGTTTGATGATGATTACGAGATCATCTGGCTTGGTGTTTTGCTTCTTGCGGATAATCTCATCCCTGATGGTCTTGAAAGTAGCTGTCCTGAAGTTTCCCTCTGAAGCCGGATCAAGTCCCTCATAGTAATATACGATATCCTGCTTACCCAATAAAATGGTGAAGGCGCCTGATTCTTTTACTTTGTTCTGGTCTTCAGGCTTGTCTACATCCTTAGGCATGAACAAGTTCATCGCCGTAGGCTGTGCCATTGTCGTAGTGAAGATGAAGAAGGTAATCAACAGGAATCCCAGATCCACCATCGGGGTCATGTCTACACGGGTAGACATTTTTTTGGCTTTCTTAACGCCCGGTCCTTTTTTGTGACCGCCGCTATCTCCGCCTCCGTCTATACTTGCCATATTCGGTTAATTTTCGGTTGATCAATTAATTACTTCTTGTTGATTTGGTTCTGACGCGTTTCATACAATGAAGTACCGGGAGGAGCATCCTCAGGTGCAGTAACGAGAAGGAACTTGTTTTGGTCGTTCTTCTTGAAAGCATTCAGTACATTCTTGAAAACAGGATACTTGGTATCGTTATCAGATTTGATCAACAGGTTCAACTTTCTGCCGGAATAGGCTACCAGGGCATCGCGTACCCAGAAATAGAGTTCTCCTCCGGTAGAATCAGCACATGGAATACCAGGCTGCTGTTTAACCACATTTTTGGTGCTTTCCAATTCTGGATCCAAAGAAAGCAAGCTTTTCAGTTGACCGAAAGGAACACCTACACTTGGTGCATTGATGAAGTTCTTCATTTCAGCTGGTGTCAAACCGAGGTTCCTTGTCTTATTGAGGTTATCAATAAGGATCTGACGGAACTGCGGATTATCTACCGAAACAAAAACCCTGCCGCCCTTGTCGATAGACACCATGAAGGCATCTTTTTCGGGCAAGGCTGCTGAAGAAACCGAATTGGGGGTTGTAACCTCAATGGGCTCTTCCGGCTTGAATTTTGTTGCCAACATGAAAAACGACAGGATCAGGAACGCAACGTCCACGAAGGGCGTCATGTCATTGTCCGGTGCATGTTTTTTTATTTTAACACTTGGCATGTTTGCTATTTTAAGATTAAGATGCGATTGTCCTTAATTTCCATAAGGAAAAGGACGATTACTTGTATTGTGAAACAAAGCTCTGGGTCAAGGTGAAACCTGACTCGTCAATACCGTAAGTGATTGCATCAATCTTTGTAGTGAACACGTTGTACATCATGAGGGCTACAGATGAAGTACCGATACCCAATGCAGTATTGTAAAGGGCCTCAGAGATACCTACCGCAAGTTCAGCAGCAGCACCTGATCCACCTTCTTCACCGAGAGAAGAGAATGATTTGATCATACCCAATACAGTTCCGAGAAGGGCCACAAGTGTACCGAGTGAAGTCAGTGTAGAAAGGAATACAAGATTCTTCTGCAACATAGGAAGTTCCAGTGCTGTAGCTTCTTCAACTTCTTTTTGGATGGCAGCAACCTTTTGGTCAGTAGAGAATTCTGAAGAAGAAATCATTTCCTTGTATTTCTTCAAACCAGCCTTCATTACATTTCCTACACTACCTTTTTGCTTGTCGCAAAGAGCGATAGCAGCGTCTACATTTTTGTTGGCGAGTTCAAATTGAACTTTGCGTACAAATTCTGCATTTGATGCAGTACCTGTAGCCTTGCTGATGGTAAGGAAACGCTCAATTGAGAATACCACTACCATGAAAAAACAACCGATCAACAAAGGAACGATGATACCACCTTCGTAC
>CAITQQ010000128.1 GCA_903894575.1 uncultured bacterium | reverse complement strand
TAGGTTTGTTCTCTTTTTAATCAATTCTGTAACAACCATACCTTCAAATATATGCCCTTTCAGTGGATGGGTTTGCATTTGTAGTGTATCTCTGATACCCAATAGATAACAAACAAGTGCCGTATCATAAAAATAGATTTTGGGTCTTTTGACGATGGTCTTGTTGAAATTTTTATGGTGTGGTTTCAGCAGATATATTATAAAACTGCTTTCCAGAATTCCAATCCACGATTGAATCGTTTTAACGTCCACTCCGGTTTCCACAGCAAGTGAAGTATAATTCAATTCCTGGGATGACCTTCCAGCCAGTAGTTTTACGAATCGCTCAAATGTGATGAGGTCAGTGATATTTTTAATTTGTCGTACATCTTTTTCAATGTAGGTATGTATGTAATTGGGACACCAGTCTTGAGGGGGTATCCCCTGGTCATATACCGGAGGATAGAAGCCATTCAGCATTAGTTCTTCATCTGATTCTGGCAATAATCTGGCTTTTTTTAATTCTGATATCGAAAATGGCAAGAGGTGCATGATGCCAATTCGTCCTGCAAGTGTCTGAGATATCTTCTGTTGCAGTAAAAAATTATTTGAACCTGTTAATATAAACAAGCCTTTCTCTCTTGAATTGTCGAGCACTTCCTGCAAATAGGAAAACAACTCCGGTGTCCTTTGTACTTCATCCAGTACTGCTCCTTTTGGATAAGAGGCTAAAAAACCACGTGGATCTTCCAATGCAAAGTTTCTGGTATCAGGGTTTTCGAGCGAAACATAGGGTTTGTTTTTGAAAACCTGTTTCACCAATGTTGTTTTGCCGGTCTGGCGGGCCCCTGTAATGGCAACAGCCTTAAACCTTTCCGCAAGTTCCATCAACCTGGTTTTGGCAATCCTTTGTATCATTTTTCAAAATTATGGAAAAATATGGAATCAAATTCCATAAAAAGATAGTAAATGCAACTAAAGGTGCCCCTATATGCTTGCTGGACTTTTGTTGAATCAAATGAATAAAAAGCATATATTCAAGATAAAGTCAATATAAACCTTGACCATATTACTATCAATTTATTTCCAATGTTAAAACAATCGGTTAACCCTAAGTTTTTCAACCGCGCCTCGGTCTACATACTTTTCCTTTTACACCTGGTGTACAATGGATTTTCTCAGTCATCCAATAATGTATTTCCGGGAGCCAATGCTACAACACCTTCCAGGTCGCAGTATTTTTCCTGGATCAACAATACCAATGAGGGAACCACTGAAAAGCAATCCTTGAGTAACCTCGATTTTTTTCAATATTTGCGCGACGAATACGGTATGGTGTTGGATATTTATGCTTTTGATGCAGGTGCAATAGATGGTGCCGGATACTATGGGTCGATTCATTCAACTAAATTCAAAACACAGTTTCCCAATGGCTTAATGGGTCTGGCCAACAAGGCCGGAAAAATGGGTACCCGATTGGGTGTATGGGGTGGTCCGGATGGTTTTGGAAATTCTCCAGAAGAAGAGAAACGGCGCCAGGAAATGATGATTTCCCTTTGCCGTGATTACGGGTTCGAATTGTTTAAATTTGATGCTGTCTGCGGAGACCTTCGAAATGATAAGCAGGATGCATTTATCAAAATGATGACCGAATGCAGAAAATACAGTCCCAATCTTATTCTGCTCAATCATCGCCTTAATCTTGGTGCAGAGGCGATTAAACATTCAACTACTTCCTTGCTCGGTGGTGCAGAAACATATATTGATGTTCACATGACCAACAGCCAGACGGCCCCTCACCACAGGGCAGGAGCACTTTCCAGAAGGCTTGTTCCTGGATTGCAGCGTTTAACTGAGGATCACGGTGTATGCCTTTCTTCCTGCCTTGATTATTGGGAAGATGATTTGGTACTCCAGGCATTTAATCGAAATCTGATTCTTGCCCCGGAGATTTATGGTAATCCTTGGTTCTTGCGCGATGATGAATATCCCAAACTGGCCAGAATATTCAATTTAACCAGGAAGTATAAAGAAATACTGGTGAATGGGATAGTTCTTCCGGAAGAAAAATATGGTCAAAAAGCTGTTTCAAGAGGCGATGAAAAAACGCGTTTGATCACACTACGGAATTTAACCTGGGAGCCTGTTACCATTACTGTTAAGTTGGATGAGGAGATTGGACTCGGCGAAGGCGCTGTGGTTGAACTAAGGCAATATCATCCGGTAGAAAAAATGATTGGTCGGTATCAAAAGGGACAAACGGTGAAAATAGAAGTGCTCCCATTCCGTTCCACCCTTTTATTGGCCTCTTATGCAAAATTTTCTGAACCATCTATTGAGGGTTCAGATTATGAAATAGTGAGAGATGTAACAGGAAAACCACTGAAGATCAATCTGCTTGGTTTTCCAGGTGAAAAAAAGAAGATCACTTTTAATTATCCTGAGCATTCTTTTCTGAAGGCAATGATGGATGGTAAACCAGTCAATCAATTGCTGGAGGGTAAGCCACTTGAAATCATTTTTCCTGGTTCATCACCAATGGAAAAGTATCACCGAAAATTGGGTGACATGACCTCAATCTCCTTGCCTGATGATGCCGAAGGGCTTTATGAAGCAACTTGCTTTGCGGCCGATAACAATGCATTAGAGGCGCGTTCGATATTGCGGTCCGGACCAACAAAAATTCCTCAGGTGCAGAAAGCAAGGGATGCTTTTTTTACCCAACAGTTGTTTGTGGATCGGGGATTATGGGATCGGAATCTTTTTGATGGTAACCTCAAAACATCTTTTTATCCCAGCAGAAGGCAGGGTAGAACAGATTTGCGCATCAACGGTGGGGCATTCCGATTGGACTTGGGCGCACTGACTCCGCTTGACAGCCTGAGAATTATTGTTGGAGACGAGCAGGCACTTCAGCCTTTTAAATCTTTTGAAGCCATCAGGGTACAAACTTCTGTTGATTTAAAAACATGGTCACCCATTTTGCTGTTGGCTGGAAAAGAGATGGTTTTACAGTTAGACAAATCCAAGCCAATAAGGTATTTGCGGTTCCCCAGCTCTCCTGAAAGGATATTGGAAATCGAAGGTTTCCTGAATGGGAAAGCAGTGAAAAGAACCCTTTGGAGAGCCTCTAATTTATTCAGTGCTTATCGCTCGATGACTGCAAAAGCTGCTTATCAATACAGCTTCGTGCTCAATGAAATTCCAAAAGGAAGTTACCTGGCAGTAGCACTCAACGGACAGCACGGGATTGAAGGAGCTTATGCAGCCTTGCGTGTAAATGGAAAACTGGTTGGTGCACCCGATAGAAGTTTATCC
>CAITQQ010000127.1 GCA_903894575.1 uncultured bacterium | reverse complement strand
GCATCCTCAAAAAAATCAGGCATGATGGCCCTGGCTGGTTTGGTTTCCCTGGCCATCGCTCAGCTCTGGAGCATTGATTTTCCCATCAACAAAAACCTTTGGTCCAGTTCATTTGTGATGCATACCGTCGGATTCAGCCTTTTGCTTTTCGCGCTTTTTTATTGGGTGATTGATGTGCGTGGTTATACAAAATGGGCATTCTTTTTCAAGGTCATTGGCATGAATTCAATCCTGATTTACATGTCAGGCAAATTCATCAGCTGGTCTTATGCCAACAAGGGATTCTTCCAGTGGCTGGGCGACCTGATAGGAGATCCCTACAATGCAGTGGCCATGGCCATTTCAGTGGTTTTGATCAAGTGGATTTTCTTGTATTTTCTTTACCAGAAGAAAATATTTTTAAAGGTCTGATGCATAAAATGGCTCATCTTTGTTCAACTGCAAAGACAAGCAATACGCAACAACATGCACCAAAAACACAGGATATTCAACGGAAAAATAATCTTGCCCAACCGCATTATTGAAAATGGAACAGTGCTTGTGGAGGATGGAAAAATCATTGCTGTTGAAGCAGGGGATCTTTCGTTTCCCGATGCAATCAACACAGATGCAAATGGACAATACGTCTCTCCCGGCTTTGTGGATATTCACGTGCATGGCGGAGGCGGTCACGATTTCATGGATGGCACAGAAGAGGCTTTTTTAGCGATAGCCAGCATCCACGCTAAGCATGGCACCACTTCAATGATGCCCACCACCACTACAGCAGAAAAGGAGGGCATTCTACAAGTGCTTGACGTCTATGAAAAAGCGAATGCCATCAATACCAATGGCGCCTCCTTTGTGGGCCTTCACCTGGAGGGGCCTTATTTCGCAATGAACCAGCGGGGTGCACAGGATCCGAAATACATCAGGGATCCCGACCCTGCCGAATACATGGAAATCCTGGAATATTCAAAGTCCATCAAAAGATGGAGCGTGGCACCCGAAAGAAAAGGAGCCATTGCATTTGGAAAAATTCTCCATGAGCGGGGCATCATCGCCTCCATGGCCCATACTGAAGCTGTATACGAAGAGGCCCTCGAAGCATTTGAAAATGGCTATAGCCTGCTGACCCATTTTTACTCTGCCATGTCTGGTGTTGTGCGGCGCAATGCACGGCGTTACGCGGGTGTGGTTGAAGCTGGGTACCTGCATGATGCATTGGATGTTGAAATCATTGCAGACGGGGTGCACCTTCCAGCGCCCTTGCTGAAACTGGTCCACAAGATAAAAGGCCCTGACCATACTGCCCTGATCACAGACTCCATGCGGGCTTCAGGCATGCCTGAGGGAGAGTACATCCTGGGAAATATCCATACTGGTATGAAGGTGATCACAGAAGAAGGTGTGGCCAAACTACCGGACCGTTCTGCATTTGCTGGCAGCATCGCCACAACAGACCGGCTGGTCCGTACCATGATTGATCTTGCTGAAATCTCTTTGCACGATGCCATCACCATGATGACAGCCACACCGGCCAGGATCATCAAAATGAACGACAGGATTGGCTCCATC
>CAITQQ010000126.1 GCA_903894575.1 uncultured bacterium | reverse complement strand
TGGGGAAACCTCAAATGACACATCCAGAATTGGAATCTGTCAAGGATGCCAGTGCTACAGCCAAACCATCCATGGAACCGGTATATCCGGTTACAGAGAAGCTCAAAGCAAGAGGGCTGAATGGAAGGGCCATCGGGAAACTGACGGAGCAATTGTTTTTGTTGTTGGACGAAAAACAGATTCCTGAAATTTTACCAGTATTTTTTCTTGAAAAGGAAAGTCTATGTTCTCGCTGGCAGGCATTCAAACAAATTCATTTTCCTTCTTCCCCAGAAGCTTACCAGCAAGCGGTATACCGGTTAAAATTTGAAGAACTGCTTACTGCACAACTGCGCCTGGGCATGTTGCGTTCTGCGAGGCACAGGTTTTCACGTGGAGTAGTATTTTCCAAGGTGGGGGATTGTTTTAATGATTTCTTCCATCAACATTTACCCTTTCCACTGACAGGTGCCCAAAAGCGTGTTTTGAAAGAGATTAGGCAGGATACAGGTACAGGCAGGCAAATGAACAGGCTGTTGCAGGGTGATGTGGGAAGTGGAAAAACGATTGTGGCTTTGATGGCCATGCTCATCGCGATTGACAATGGTTTTCAGGCCTGCATCATGGCGCCAACAGAAATTTTAGCAAGACAGCATTTTGATAATTTCTCTGCCATGTTAGCGCCACTCGAGCTTTCGGTGGGTATCCTCACAGGATCTACAAAATCTGCCGAGCGGAAAAAAACATTGGCAGGTATCCAGGATGGATCGTTGAAAATCATCATCGGTACACATGCCTTGATTGAAGACGTAGTCCAGTTCAGTAACCTGGGCCTGGCTGTCATCGATGAACAGCACAAGTTTGGTGTTGCCCAAAGGGCAAAGCTTTGGGGTAAGCATGCCATCCCTCCGCATATGCTGGTGATGACGGCAACACCCATCCCCAGAACCCTTGCCATGACTGCCTATGGAGATCTTGATTATAGTGTGATAGATGAGTTGCCTCCGGGCAGGACACCCATATTGACAGTACATCGCCTGGATGATGCAAGGCCACAGGTGATGGATTTTATCAAGTCAGAAATAAAACTGGGACGGCAGATTTATTTCATTTTTCCATTGATTGAAGCGAGTGAGAAGATGCAATATGAAGACCTGATGCAGGGCTATGAAAATGTCAAGGCCTGGTTTCCTGAGCCGCAATATTGGATCAGCATGGTCCATGGCCGGATGACATCAGACCAGAAGGAGATGAACATGCGGCGTTTCGTCAACCGCGAAACACAGATCATGGTGGGTACAACAGTGATAGAGGTAGGCGTGAATGTTCCGAATGCCAGTGTGATGGTCATTGAAAGTGCAGAAAAATTCGGGCTCAGCCAGCTGCACCAATTGCGGGGTAGGGTAGGCAGGGGTAGTGAAAAAAGCTATTGCATCCTTTTGTCTGGCAGCCAGGTTGGCAAGGATGCAAAAGACAGGCTGGGGGTGATGTGCTTGACCAATGATGGATTCAAAATTGCTGAAAAAGACTTAGATCTGAGAGGTCCCGGCGATATTCAAGGCACCAGGCAAAGCGGTGCTTTGAGCTTTCGGATCGCAGACCTGGTAGCTGATAGGGCAATTCTAGAAAAAGCGAAAATATACGCTGAGGAGCTGCTGGGCATTGATCCAGATCTTGGCTTGGAGGAAAACAGTTCGTTAAGACAATTTTTAAAGGCTGAGAAAGGCGGTACACTTTGGGGGAAAATATCCTAGCGTTATTCCTGCCATAATATGCATAATCTCCTTACGGAAAGGTAAATATCAGGGCCGTATCAGTTGGAAAATTTTAAAATGCATTTTATATCATTGAAATACCAATTATTAACATCTTTTAAGACATTAAACTTATACTTTTAAGTATTGTCATACATGTATGAAAAGTTTTGGGCCAGCGATATTTGTTTTTCTATTTTTCCTGGGCAGGCAACCTGTTCAGGCCCAATCCTTTTATGCATTGGATTTTGTTGAAAACAAAGGGCAGTGGATGGGCGATTTTAGGTTCAAAACAGTGGCAGGAAATGGCACCCTCTTTATCAGCAATCAGGGATACACCGTTTTGAAAAATAATTCCGAAGATTTCTCTGCTGTCATGGAATACATCCATGGGCACGAAGCAGAAAAAACAGCACCAGTAAAGATTACTCCTGCGCTAAAAGACGGAGAAACGGAAACTTCAATCTCCATCAGGTCTCATGCTTATCGGGTTAAATTTACAGGAAGCAATCAGGCTGTTCAGTTTCTTGCTGAAAAACCTACGGGCGAGAAGTCCAATTATTTTGTAGGAGATGATCCGTCCAATTGGAAAATGGGCGTTGGCAGTTACGGCAGCATTCTTGGAAAAGGGCTTTACCCTGGAGTTGATATCAGGTATTACTCCAGCGGTGATCGCATGAAATATGATTTATTGCTTGCTCCTGGAGCAGATCCGGCAAATATCCAAATGACTTATGATGGAGTGGATAAGCTCAGCATCAAAAACGGACACCTAGTTGTTTCCACTTCTGTTGGGGAGTCAAGGGAACTTCCACCTTATGCGTATCAAATCATCGGCGGTCAAAAAAAAGAGGTGGCTTGTTCATACAGCCTCAAGGGGAACCAGGTCAGCTTTTCAGTCAAGGAATATGACAAAAGCGCAGCCCTGACCATCGATCCCATACTAGTATTTTCTACCTATACCGGAAGCAGAAGCAGCAACTGGGGCTTCAGTGCAGCACCGGGCCCAGATGGAAGTTTGTATGCCGGAGGTATTGTTTTTGGTGCAGGATATCCCCTGTCTACCGGAGCCTTTCAGACTGGTTTTGGTGGTGGAACCGGACAGGGTAATATCAGTGGTGTAGACATAGGCCTTACCCGTTTCAGCCCTGATGGGCGAACAAGGGTATTTTCAACTTATTTGGGTGGTAGCGGTGATGAGTTTCCGCACAGTATTTACGTTGATCCCCAGGGAAACCCGGTTATCCTTGGAAGAACCACTTCTTCCAATTTTCCCACCAAGAACAACAATAAAGTTGGACCCTTGGGCGGTACTGATATTTTTGTAACCAAGCTTTCTTCAGATGGTAACATTTTATTGGGAGGTGTTTTGATTGGCGGGGCTGGTCTCGATGGAGCCAACATGGATGCAGCCATCAGTCCAGGTCCTAAATCCCTTTTGTACAATTATGGAGACAATGCCAGAAGTGAAGTAATCCTGGACAAGTCAAACAATGTATATGTGGCGTCAAGCACATCCTCCAGCGATTTCCCTATGAGGAATGCAAGCCAGGCTACTTTCGGGGGTGGTCAAGATGGGGTGCTGATGAAATTCAGCCCAGACCTTTCAACGATTTTTTTCAGCACCTATCTTGGTGGGAGTGATGATGATGCAGCTTTTGTCTTGGCGCTCAATCCATTGAACAATTCCATTTATGTGGCTGGTGCAACAAAAAGTAGCAATCTGCCCGGAACAAAAACAGGCACAATTGGCCCTTCTTTGCTGGGTGGTGTGGATGGTTTCGTAACAGTTTTCAGCAATACCGGCATAAGGGGAATTGGCAGTTTTCTCGGCACTGATGCAACCGACATCGTGTATGGCATTCAGTTTGACCAGAAAGGGTTTCCCTATGTTATGGGCATCTCATTGGGCAGCTGGCCTGTTCGCAATGCTGCCTACAGCAATCCGGGTGCCAGACAGTTCATTGCAAAGCTGAAGCCCGATCTCACGGATTATGTTTATTCCACTGTTTATGGCACCTCGGCCATCGTTCCCAATATATCACCGGTGGCTTTTCTGGTTGACCGCTGTGAAAATGTGTATGTTTCGGGATGGGGCGGTAAACTCAATCTTTGTTACAATGGTGCATTTGATTCGCGTACCATCGGAACTGGTGGCATGCCATTGGCCGGAAATCCAATCCAGAGCTATACTGACAACAAGGATTTTTATTTCTTTGTATTGGAAAAGGATGCGACCAAACAATTGTATGGTTCATTTTTTGGTCAGCAGGGTGGTGAAGGGGATCATGTGGATGGCGGTACCTCAAGGTTCGATAACAAAGGTGCCATTTACCAGGCCGTATGTGCCAATTGTGGAGGCACCAATGTCTGTGCTCGTGATCCCATCAGGCGTCCGATGATTGTCACTCCTGGCGTTGCGGCACCCACCAATGGCGCCTTGGGTTCTGGTGGTGCAGGCGAATGCAATCTTGCTGCTTTCAAGATCAATTTTGAGTTTGATGGGGTAAAGGCAGGTGCACTTTCAATTATTGAGGGAGTTGCCAACGATACAGCTGGCTGCCTGCCATTGACAGTCGATTTTACCGACAGCATTGCCGTAGGTAAAACCTATGAGTGGAGCTTTGGGGATGGCTCTCCATTGGTTTCTGGGACAGATCCTGAGCGCAGCCATACCTTTACTGTTGCCGGGAATTATCGGGTAAGATTGGTTTCTATCGACAACGACAGGTGCATCCCAAGGGATACATCTTATGTCACCATCCGGGTAAGAACAGATAAGGCGATTTTGAGCGCAGTCGGAGGAAAGCTGCCGCCTTGCCAAAGCCTGGTGTATCGCTTTGTCAATACTTCCATTGCGCCCGCTTCAAGGCCATTTACGGACACCTCATTCATTTGGGATTTTGGCGACAACTCTCCAAGGGTAAAAACTGGTAAAGTCAATATTGACCACACTTTCCCAGCAGTAGGCACGTACAAGGTCCGGTTATACTTGAATGATACCGCCTATTGCAATGCTGGCGATGTACAGGAATTTACCATTTCCATTTCGCCTTTGGTGAAAGCCGGGTTTACCACTCCCGCATTGGGTTGTCTGCCCCATAGGGCAACGTTTACGAATACCAGCCTGGCAGGGCAAACCTTCAGATGGGATTTTGGGGATGGAACTTCCTTCACCGGCCCCAACCCTCCAGTTAAACTTTACAACAGACTTGGCGATTACACAGTTACATTGATTGTGAATGATCCTGGTACATGTAACCTTAGCGATACAACCCGTTTCGTTATCTCAGTAAAACCCAAGCCCGTTGCATCCTTCAGCTTTGCACCAGATCCACCAAAAGAGAACATGCCAACCCAGTTCACCAATCTCTCCATTGGAGCAAAATCATACTATTGGGAATTTGGAGATGGGGATACTTCTCGTCTTACCAATCCTCTTCATCTCTACGAGAGGACAGATACTTTTAGTGCATGTTTGATTGCCTATAATGAATTTGGCTGTACTGACACGGTGTGCGCCAGGGTTGTTACGCTCATCAAACCGGTGGTGGATGTGCCTTCAGCATTTACACCCAATGGTGATGGTAAAAATGATAAGGTATTTGTGCGCGGGTTTGGCATTGCCCAGATGAACTTCCGCATTTATAACAGGTGGGGGCAGCTTGTTTTTGAATCAGGTTCTCCATCCTACGGGTGGGATGGAAAATTCAAAGGTACACTTCAGCCCATGGATGCTTATGCATATACGCTGATTGTGCAGTTTGGAGATGGAACCATCGTCAACAAAAAAGGAGATATAACATTAATAAGGTAGTAATATAGCATTCAAGCAATTGAAGCAATGGAAAAAAGATTGAAAAAAATGAAATCAATGGTCTTGGCAATATTTGTCATGCTTTTGCATGCACAACTATCGGCCCAGGATCTTCATTTTTCGCAGTTTTTCAATTCACCGCTTTCAACCAATCCTGCCAATACAGGCTTCATTCCCGCGGCTGATTACCGCCTGGGGGCCCATTACAGGGACCAATGGACTTCCATTCCGGTTCCATACAAGACCATGAGCATTTTTGCTGATTTTCAGTTCATGCGCGACAGGTTCAGGAGCGGCTGGATGGGGCTGGGAGGGATGATTCTACAGGATGTAGCAGGAACGGGGAATTTAAAATCGACCAAAGCATATGCATCCGTTGCCTATCACCAGATGTTAGGCTCTACGGGTTTATTATCTGCAGGATTTAATCTTGGGTATGCTGGTAAACAAATCGCAGCAGACAAATTGACTTTTGATAACCAATGGAATGGCAGATTTTTTGATGGAGCCACCCCGAGTGGAGAAATCTTTCAAAACAATTCAATTGGGTATTTTGACCTGCAGGCAGGATTGAATTATGCCTATTTCCCCAGTGATCAGGTATACCTTCATGCAGGGTTTAGCATGCACCATCTCAACAAGCCGCAGGAAACGTTTTTTGCTTCGACTCCCAATTACGACAATACCATCTCACCAAGGTCCATATTTTTTGCAGATGCAGTGGTGAAACTGAACAATCGGGTTATTCTCACACCCAGCATCTATTATAGCCAACAGGCAAGCGCTTCAGAATTTGTCGGTGGGCTGCAACTGAATTATAACATTGTCGGTGCCGGAGATCAGCAACTCATCGGGGCCATGTTTTTTAGACCCGGGGATGCTTACATTCCAATGATCGGTTATCAATGGAAAAGTTTCAAGTTCATGTTCAGTTATGATGTATCCAATTCTCCTTTGAAGTACTTCAACAACAGCAGAGGTGCTACTGAAATGTACATGCAGTATGATGGAATTTATTCTACCATGTATGGCGGCGGAAGGCAGAGCATGTGCCCCACATTTACAACTGGCTTTTGATTTTCAGGTCTTCAAAGAGGGCGGCAACCAGATCTGAAGGATTGTCGAATGTATTGATCCTGTTCCAGAGTGGATCATAAAGGAATCCATTGCTGGCAAGCAGTTCCATGTGTTTGATCAGGTGATCATAAAAGCCTCCAGAATTAAGGATGTAGATTTTCTTGTCATGGATGCTCAGTTGGTTCCAGGTCAGCATCTCAAACATTTCATCCAAGGTTCCAAAGCCTCCTGGCAAAACGATACCGGCTACACCCATCTCATACATGGTTCTTTTTCTTTCATGCATGTCTTTGGTGATGATCAGGTTGGTGAGGCTTTCATGCTCATGTTCCCAGGCAAGCAACATTGATGGTATTACACCCGTAACACTGGCCCCATTGGCTAGTGCACTGTTGGCAAGATCCCCCATGATCCCTTTTTTCGATCCACCGTATACAATGTCAAGACCAAGCAAGGCCAATTCCTTGGCCAATATTATCGCGTCTGAAGTATAAACAGGATTTGTTCCATGCTTTGAACCACAGAAAACAGCGACCGCTTGGCGTATTGGGTTGCTCATTGGTTTTATTTCTTCTTGTAATCACCCCTCTTCCACGAGCGGATGAATTCTCCCCAAGCGAAGGGGTTAAAGATGTTCATGGGGGGCGCCTGGCCAGTATAATAGTACTTCTGTGCACTCTTGGCAAGGTTCAGGTTCACCGATTCCCTCCCGTCATTGGGGAGGGTTCGCATGAGCATTCTTCTTGTTGCCATGTCGGTATTCCTTCGGGCGATTTCAATGTTGTCGTCTGGTACATCCGTACTCACAAAATCCCTTTCAAACTGTTCTCTTGAGGGTCTGGGCTTGATGATGGCTGCAGGAAGAAAAGAGGTGTCATTGATCATCAATTGGATGATGCTGAATTGGTTGCCCTCTAGGTTGGTGGGAATCTTTGTAATCTTATTTTTGAAACCGATACAACTGAACTCAATTTCATCGCCCTTCAAAACCACAATGGAGAAAACACCCTGACCGTTGGTGAGTGTGCCCCTTCCGGTCCCTTTCACCAGAATACTTACGGCTGGAAGCCCCCTCAGGCTGTCTGCTGTCATCACTACCCCATACAGCTGTACCACAGAATCCTTAAAAGTTTCAAACTGTGCTTTCGCTGCAAATGGCATAAAAACCATGATCAATAGGGATTGCCTGAGTAGTTTTTTCATCCAATTCATTCTTTCACAAATTAAGTGCATCTTTTCCATAAACAAAGTAGCACATGATTGGTTATTTTTGCAGTTCCTAGGATTTTTTAACAATTTATATTTATGGGCACAGAAGAGATTTTGAAGGCATTGGGCAATGTTCAGGAACCTGATTTGAAAAAGGACCTGGTTACCCTGAACATGGTCAGGGATATTGTTATTGGCGATAACAAGGTTGGGTTTACCATCGTCTTAACAACGCCAGCCTGTCCCATGAAAGAGTTGATCAGGCGGGACTGTGAGCGGGCCATCCATGAACATGTGGATGAGGGATTGGAAGTTGTGGTGGACTTTACAGCCAATACCAGTTCCATCAGGGTTGACCTGACTTCAGTACTTCCCGGTGTAAAAAACATCATCGCAGTAGTGAGTGGCAAGGGAGGAGTGGGAAAATCAACAGTTGCAGCCAATCTCGCACTGGCACTGTCGCAACAAGGGGCCAAAGTGGGTTTGATGGATGCAGATATTTATGGACCCAGTGTGCCCATTATGTTTGGTGTGCGTGGGCAAAGGCCTTTGATGGAAAATGTTGAAGGCAAGGACAAGATCGTCCCCCTCGAGCAGCATGGCATAAAACTGATCAGCATAGGCTTGTTGGTGGATGAAAAAAGTGCTGTTGTATGGAGAGGACCCATGGCCAGCAGTGCCATACGTCAGTTTGTTACAGATGTGCATTGGGGTGAATTGGATTACTTGGTCATCGACATGCCTCCAGGAACTGGAGACATCCACCTGACCTTGGTGCAGACCATTCCTGTTACAGGAGCTGTGGTAGTTACCACGCCACAGGAAGTGGCCCTCTCAGATGCTAAAAAAGCTATCGCCATGTTCTCGCAAGCACAAACAAAAGTGCCCATCATTGGACTGGTTGAAAACATGGCCTGGTTCACACCTGCCGAATTGCCGGAAAGCAAGTATTATATTTTTGGAAAGGATGGCGGCAAAAACCTGGCAGATCAGCTGGACATGAATTTTCTTGGACAGATCCCATTGGTGCAAAGCATCAGGGAAGGTGGGGATAAAGGTGCTCCGGCCATGCTGGGGGGTGATGCCCAAACCCAGGAGGCTTTTTCTAGATTTGCTGCCGAAACCATCAGGGCCATTGCAGTGGCCAATGCGAAATAAAATGCTGTAATTCCCACTTATCGGGCGTTTGAAGTATTTTTTCGTTTCGTCCAGTCCAAGCTGCTATTTTGCAAGCTTAGCTGATTGGCTTGGGGCATTCAGCTTAAAGCTTTGCCGCTTATCATCCATTTTAATATGGATGATATTGGTCTGTTCTGCCTTGTAGTCGTACATCAGGCTGGAGATCACCTCAATGGATTTGACTCCTGCAACCTTTGTGGAATTGTAATACACCCAGACCACTTCTTTCTCAATCTCATATCCCAGAAAGCTGAGCTGTCTTGGCTTTCCATTGATGAGCACCTGCACATGTTTACTGAAATAGCTGTTGATGGCATCTCCGGTGGATTTTTTTTCTCCGGATATGATATCGTATTTCTTTCCCGTAGACTTCCTAAGGGCCTCTTCAAGGTCATCAGGGAAAAATTTGGTGGCAATACCCAGCTCTTTTGTTTTACTGCTGTATTCAACTTCTGTGATGGTAACAAAAAAGGGGTGACTGCCCCCCATTAAGAGAGGGATCGCCAACATTGAAAGAAAATATGCCAATCTTTTCATGAACCACAAAAGTCTGATTATTTTCAGTCTTTCTGCACATGAAAGATTTTATATTTTATTTCAAGATCGGCTGGTCTCATATCATGAGCCAGGATGCTACAGACCACTTGTTCTTTATAGCTGTCTTGGCCATCATCTATAGTTTTGCCAACTGGAAAAAGGTCCTGGTTCTGGTTACTGCTTTTACCATTGGGCATGCCATCACCTTGTTTATGAGTGTAATTGACTTGATCAGGGTGAATACTGAGATTGTTGAATTTTTGATTCCCTGCACAATCCTGGTTACTGCAGTGATGAATTTGTTCTTACAAAAGAAACAAGAGACCAGTCATGCAATTCAATATCCCATTGCCCTGGGATTTGGACTGATTCATGGTCTTGGCTATGCCAATTATATCCGCATGATGTTATCTGCCGATCAACAGATGGTCTGGGGGCTTTTCAGCTTCAATATTGGACTTGAAGCGGGACAAATTGTTGTGGTTGGCCTTGTGCTTTTGACCGTATGGGTGTCATCTAAGATACATGCCAATGCCCATCTGCGTTGGGTAAGCTTTGTTTCAGTTTTTGTATTGCTGTTTGCACTGAAGCTCGCCATTGAACGGTTTCCTTTTTAGCAAATCATCGGGCTACTGCTTTACCATTGTAAAATAACCGCTATTGTTCTGCCAATGAATTTTACTTCTGTTATCAAACAGTTCACCATAAAGTCCGTCAGCAACAATATCAATGTCGCCATCCTTGTCCTGGTCAAAAAGTCGGATCCATTTTATCCAGGTGTTCAATCCTTTTTCTTCACTGTTGTTGAAATAATCTTTGGTCGCATTCACGAAAGATTTGCCCCTGTTTAAATAAAGCCTTAGTGCATAACCCTGATAAAGGTCCTTGTTGTTCATTGCGAGGATATCTGTTTTGCCATCTTCATCGAAATCCATGAATGCCAGGTCCATCAAGGCTAGACTGGTTTCTATGGGGATATTGATGGCTGTGGCTCTGTTGAATGTGCCAGCGTTGTTCAGGATCAGCCTGAGTTTTTCATTGCCGCCCAGCAAGAGGTCGAGCAATCCATCATTGTTCATGTCAAACAGCTCAACAGTATAGTAGTTGTCATCATTGGTGATCGTAAAGCCTTTGAAAATATGGTTGCTCAGTTTGAATCTTCTGTTTCCCTGGTTCAGGTATGCGGTTGGATGGATGGGTACAGACTTGCTGCCCCCTGAATAAGCGATGATATCCATCAGCCCATCTCCATTGATATCACCAGTGGTGCCCCCTTGAAAAAAACCAAGGTCTGAGCAGAGATATTGATATGCTTTATCCTTGGGATAGAAAATGCTGATGGAGTCGCCTGGAAAGGGATCTCTGTCATATCCGGTTGAAAAGAGTACAACTTCCATGTTTCCGTCATTGTCAATGTCTGATAATACAATTTTCCTCACCTCGGTCAATCCAAATTGCACATTGTAGCTGGCGGAATCAGCTTCATACTCCGTAAACAGGTTCAGACCTTTTGTATTGGTGGGCCATGGATTTCTATAGAGAAAAGCCCAGAGGTCTTTCTTGCCATCCCCCGTCAAGTCCGTGAATACGTAGGCCCCTGGGCTTTGCCAATAGTAGGTCTTGTTGGCGCTCCAGGTATTTTGGTTGGTATAATTAAACGGGATGAATTGCTGCGCGGGTGTCAATTCAAATCCACTGTAAAGAGAAAACTGCATGTTAAAAAGGGTGGAAAATGACTTGTTTGTATTGTGCCAGGAGGTTGTTTTATTGATCAGCGAAACAGAGTCGAGGATTGCAGTGGAATATACAATGGTGCCATCTGGTTTTGGAACCCGGTTTGGTGGGGCATCAACCGCTGTTTTTTTGCATCCCATCGTCAGAAAAACAATGATTAAAAGTATATATTGCATAAGTAAAAGAAGAAAGGCTGCTCTTTTGGTTACGGTAGTCATTGGAATTGATTTAAGATGATAAATGGCCTTGCACAGATTCAAACCTATCTTAAATACAATGCCTGAAACATGATTTCGACACCATAATGCTGAACATGCAGTCTATTTTTTTCAAATGATGATAATTGGTAAAATGTAAATTCACAATCATGAGTAAATCCATTTTTATTGCCTTGTTGCTGAGTCTTTCAGTAATCGCGGGGCAGGCACAACCCTTGCGCAACGCCGGTTCAAACCATGGAAACAGGTTTGAGCAACTTGATTACCTTTTGCAGGATCCCAATGAATACAGGACTGCCAGTGGAGCTCCAGGGCCAAAGTATTGGCAGCAGCGTGCTGACTATGATATCAATGTTGATATCAATGAAGAAGCCAATCTGTTGACAGGGGCTGAAACGGTCACTTATTTTAACAATTCTCCTGATATACTTACCTATATATGGTTGCAGGTGGATGAAAATTTCCATCACCCCAACAGCGACAACAATTACGACAAGCAATCAAGCATGGGCTCAAGGCTTACCCACCAGCAGTTGCTGCAAATGAATCCCAAAGAATACCTGAATGGATATGGGGTCAATATCACTGCATTGACAGATGCCACTGGCCGGCCATTGACTTATACTGTTAACCAGACCATGATGAGGGTTGAAATGCCCATTCCTTTGAAGCCAGGACAGAAGTTTGTTTTCAAATGCAATTGGAATTATAAAATTCCTGATAAACTTACCCGTTATGGAAGGGGTGGTTATGAGTATTTTGCGGAAGACGACAACAATCTCTATTCCATTGCACAGTGGTTCCCACGCTTGGCAGTCTACAGTGATTTTCAGGGGTGGCAGAACATGCAATTCAGCGGTGGTGCTGAGTTTGCGCTTACTTTCGGAAACTACAAGGTAAACATCACCGTTCCAGAAGACCATATCGTTGCGGCAACCGGAGAGTGTAAAAACCTTGCAGCAGTATTGACACCTGCACAGATGGCACGCTGGCAGCAAGCCCAAACGGCCACTGAGCCCATTGAAGTAGTAACCCTGGCAGAAGCCATTGAAAATGCCAAGGATAAATCCAAGGGAAAGAAGACTTGGAGTTATGAAGCCATCAATGTTCGTGACTTTGCTTTCAATTCATCCCGCCGTCTTGTTTGGGATGCCATGGCCGCTGATGTTGAGGGAAAGAAAGTGATGTGCATGAGCTATTATGGAAAGGAAGCTTATCCAATCTATAAAAAATATTCAACCAAGGCCGTATACCATACCATCAAGACCTATTCAAAATTCACGATTGCCTATCCTTACCCTGTGGCCATTTCAGTAGAGGCATCTATTGGAATGGAATATCCCATGATTGCGATGAACTACGGCAGGGCTGAAAAAGATGGCACCTACAGTGAGGCCACCAAATATGGTGCGATTGGTGTGATCATTCATGAAGTGGGACACAATTTCTTCCCCATGATCATCAACTCAGATGAGAGACAATATTGGTGGATGGATGAAGGCTTGAACACCTTTGTGCAGTTTCTGACTGAGCAGGAGTTTGACAACAACTACCCTTCTCGCCGTGGCCCTGCACACCTGATTGCAGACTACATGAAGCTTCCGAAAGACATGTTGGAACCCATCATGACAAAAGGAGATAATGTTGCCAGCGTTGGATCCAATGCATATGCAAAAGCAGCAACAGGGTTGAACATCCTGCGTGAAACCATCATGGGCAGAGAACTGTTTGATTATGCGTTCAAAGAATATGCAAGGAGATGGGCCTTCAAACACCCAACACCCAATGACCTGTTCAGGACACTGGAAGATGCCAGTGCTGTAGACCTGGATTGGTTCTGGAGGGGTTGGTATTATGGCACCGAGCCTGTGGATATTTCAATTGATTCAGTAAAATGGTTCAGGTTGGATGCCAACAAAAACATGCCTTCCATGAAGGCACCTGAGTTTGAAACCATCAGCAAGATCAGGAACCGCGAAGACAAAAATCTGATCTATTATACCAACACCGATACAACCCTTCGCGATTACTATTATTACAACAGGAATGCTGATGCAAAAATGTTCCAGGACATGGCACAGCAACAGCTCGATGCACAAAAAGACAATGCCAATTATGCTGCCTGGGAAGACAAGCATTTCTATGAGCTGCAATTCAGCAACAAGGGCGGAATGGTCATGCCCATCATTGTTGAATGGACGTTCAAGGATGGCAGCAAAGATGTAGACAGGATTCCTGTAGGCATCTGGAAATTGAATGAGGAAAAAGTGACCAAGTTGTTTGTCAAGAACAAGGAAGTTGTTGGCATCAAATTGGATCCCATGCGCGAAACTGCAGACATCAATGAGTCCAATGGCATGTGGCCCGTGAGAGAGATGCCCAGCAGGTTCCAGTTGTTCAAGGGAGCTTCTGCCATCACTGGTTTGGGCGCACCAAGGGGTGGCGGTCCATCAACCAATGCCATGCAGAAAGCAAAAAAATAGATTAATTCAACCAGGAATTGAATTCTTCCTGTGTCACGAGGCCTTGTTTTCTTTTAACCTCTTTACCATTTTTGTAGAGGATAAAAGTTGGCAAGGCCTCTACTTTTAGGGATTTCATGAGGGCGGTTTCAATGCCACCATCCATTTTTACCAGGGTGAGTTTTTTGTTGTTCTGCTTCATGAAGGCATCCAATACGGGCTCCATTTTTTTACAAGGTGGGCACCACTCTGCACCAAAATCTACCAAAACAATTTTCGTGCTCCTGACCTGCCCTTCGTAGGAAGCCATGCTTGTTTGCTTGGCATTGGGATCAACGCCCACCAAAGGTTTGCCTTCTCTCTTCCAGGCATTGATGCCTCCTTCAAGGTTGGTAACGGTGTATCCCTTTGCGCGCAAAACCTCCGCTGCGGCTCCGCTTCTTCCACCACTCAGGCAATAGATGTAAACAGGTTTATTCTTGTCAAGATGGGATGTTCTGTCGTTGAACTCGTTTTTATCAAGCCAGTTGGCCTGCAATGCGTTGTTGATATGTCCGCTTTTGTATTCATCGGCAGTTCTGACATCAAGCACCTGAATTTTTCCGGCATTGATGGCTTTTGAAAAAGCTTCAGGCTGGATGGCATTTGCTTGTTGGCCATTGAGTGAACAGGCGGTGATCATGAAGAGAAAAGCGGCGAGGAAGTATTTCATGCTAGTATTTTTACAAAAGTAGAGAATTGCTTTAACTTGCCTTCATGTCCGATGCCAAACTCATCATGTTCGATAACCGCCTCAAGAAGGTTTACAGGATTCTGCAAAAGCAGGCAAAACAGCTTGGCGTTACCTGCTATAGGTTGTATGACCGTGATTTGCCTGAGTTCCCCCTGATCATTGATATTTATGGAGAGAACGTTTTGGTGACGGAATACAGGAGCAATCACCGGCTTTCTGAGGAGGATTATGACCGTTGGCTGGAGGACAGTCTTGAAGTGGTCAGGCATGTGCTTGCTAAAACAGAGGACCAGCTTTACCTCAAAGAGCGAAAAAGAAAGGAGAGCAGGCAAGACCAGTACCAAAAAACAGACGACCGAAAAGAATTTATTGAAGTGGGGGAAGGGGGATTGAAGTTCCTGGTCAACCTCACTGATTATCTGGATACAGGGTTGTTCATTGATCACCGCATGACAAGGGGCATGGTCAGAAAAGGATCTGTAGGCAAGCGGGTCTTGAACTTGTTCTGTTATACAGGATCATTCTCCGTTTATGCAGCTGCAGGAGGTGCAAAAAACATTGTGTCTGCAGATCTCTCCAATACCTACCTGGAATGGGCACAGAAAAACATGGAACTGAATGGTTTTTCAGGTCAGCAATACAGCTATGAAAGGGTAGATGTGCTGCAATATTTGCCCACACTTGAAAAGGAAAGTTTTGATTTGATTGTGCTGGATCCACCTACATTCAGCAACAGCAAATCCATGAAGGATGTGTTTGATATTCAGCCGATGCATGTTGAACTGATCAATGAATGCCTGCGGTTACTTTCACCAGGAGGAGTGCTTTATTTCAGCACCAATGCAAGGAAGTTTGAATTGGATGAAGATGGGATCAACGGAACGGTCAAAAACATCACCACCGCAACCACTCCATTTGATTTCAAAGGGAAGTTGTTGCGGTGGTGCTATATGATTACGAAAGAAGTTTAGCTTACAATCTCAACGATCTCAACTTCAAACGTGAGGTCTTTTCCAGCAAGGAAATGGTTGGCATCCATGACAATCACCTCTTCTTTCACTTCCATCACTACAACAGGAACAGGCTGTCCGTATTGGTTTTGAAGGTTCAGCTTCATACCCACTTCAACAGTCATTCCTTCCGGAATATTGGATGATGGAAATTCAATGATGGCGGTCGGATCTTTTTGTCCATAGCCATGATCAGGATCGATCAATATGGTTTTCTTTTCGCCAACGGCCATGCCAACAACACCGGCATCAAAGCCTGCAATCATTTGACCTGCGCCAACGGTAAATTCCAATGGGGCACGTCCTACTGAACTGTCGAACTGTGATCCATCTTCCAATGTGCCAGTGTAATGAACTCTTACTACGTCTCCGCTTTTAACTTGCATAATTTGTTTTTTAATTGTTCCATTTCAACTGGGGAACCTGCCTGCAAATGACAAAACAAGTCATTGGGCGCTGGATGTTTCAGCAGAAATAATTCGGCAAAACTACCTTTATTCTTTTATTTTTATTGAAATAAAGCCCTAAAACAATGAGAAAGTTTATCATATTGATGTCGCTGACTTTCACTGTGCTTGTTTCAACAGCACAAACAGCTCCTGGTCTGATCCAGCCGGGTGCAGCCAACCTCGATCAATACCTTCCATTGTTGAAAGGAAAGCGGGTAGGGCTGTTTGCCAACCAGACATCAATGGTTGGGGATGAGCACCTGGTCGATTTGTTGATGGGAAAAGGCATTAAAGTGCAGCTCATTTTTGGACCGGAGCATGGGTTCAGGGGTACTGCTGATGCCGGTGAAAAGGTTGGCAATTATGTGGATGAGAAAACAGGTATCACGGTGGTTTCGCTTTATGGCCCCAAACGTGGTCCTTCAAAAGAGGATCTTGAAAACATTGACCTGTTGCTGTTTGATATCCAGGATGTAGGTGTTCGTTTCTACACGTTTATTTCATCCCTGGAGGCCTATATGGAAGCAGCATTGCTGAACGGCAAACCCCTTGTAGTACTCGATCGCCCCAATCCCAATATCCATTATGTTGATGGCCCAGTATTAGACACCGCTTTTCGTTCTTTTATTGGCATGCAACCAGTGCCTGTTGTTTATGGCATGACGATAGGCGAATATGCGAAAATGCTTGTCGGTGAAAAATGGTTAAAACCCTCT
>CAITQQ010000125.1 GCA_903894575.1 uncultured bacterium | reverse complement strand
TGAAGCCATCATGTTGATTCCTGAAGGGTTCAAGCCGTTGAAAAAAATTGAAAAGCTTTTGCAGGACAAGCATACATTGTTGCAAAAGGAAAATAAAGTGGATTGGGCAACCGGCGAGTTGTTGGCCTATGCAAGTTTGCTTGCAGATGGCAAGGAAGTGAGGATGAGTGGGCAGGATGTCAAGCGAGGAACGTTTAGCCATCGCCATGCTGTTTTGTTGGATGAAAATACAGACGAACAGTACAACAGGCTAGCCAATATCCCAGGTGCAAAAGGGAAGTTCAGGATATACAATTCTCTTTTGAGTGAATACGGAGTGCTTGGCTTCGAATATGGATATGCTTTGGCGAATCCGGAAGTGCTGGTGCTTTGGGAAGCTCAGTTTGGAGACTTTTCAAATGGTGCACAAACCATGATTGACCAGTTCATCTCTGCAGCCGAGCAGAAATGGAACCGGATGAACGGACTGGTCATGTTGCTTCCGCACGGATATGAAGGCCAGGGTCCCGAGCACAGCAGTGCCCGCATGGAAAGATTCTTGCAGATGTGTGCAGAATTGAACATGGTCATCACCAATATTACTACTGCTGCCAACTTGTTTCACGCACTCAGGCGCCAATTGACATGGCAGTTCAGAAAGCCCATGATCAACTTCTCACCCAAGGCCAACCTCAGGCATCCAGGCACTTATTCAACTGTTGCTGAATTTACCAGTGGTGGATTCCAGGAACTGATTGATGATACCGTTGCTGCGGCAGATGTTAAGCAAGTATTGTTCTGCTCTGGTAAAATATATTTTGACCTGCATGAATACAGGTTAAAAAATGATATTGGAAATGTAGCGATTGTTCGCCTTGAGCAGGTATATCCACTTCCCACCAAACAATTGGAAGCATTGAAAGCGAAGTACGGAAAGGCATCCTGGACTTGGGTTCAAGAGGAGCCCATGAACATGGGCGCTGCTTCCTTCTTAAGGATGAACCTCGACACTGTTCAATTCAATATTGTGGCAAGAACAGCCAGTGCTGCCACTGCTACAGGATTCAATAAAGTGCATGCAAAAGAGCAGGAGGAAATCATTAAAAAGGCCTTTTCATTTTAAATTTGGATGACCAAAAATTTCAAAAGATTGTTATGATAGAAATTAAAGTGCCAACAGTAGGAGAGTCAATCAGCGAAGTAAGCCTTGCCAAATGGCTGAAAAAAGATGGGCAATGGGTTGAGCGGGATGAAGTGCTTGCTGAAATCGAAAGTGAAAAAGCCACTTTTGAAATCAATGCAGAACAAGCGGGCATCCTGACCATCAAGGTGCAGGAAGGAGATACATTGGCTATTGGAGATATTGTTTGTTCTATTGACGAGAAGGCAGAAAGGCCTGCTGATGCTCCTGAAGCAGCGAAAGAAGAAGAGCCAGCGAAATCTGCTCCTGTTGAAGCGGCACCTGCTGCTAAGGCAGATGTAAAGGCCAGCCCTGTTGCTGCGGCCATCATTGCCGATAAAAAGGTTGATGCCAAAGGCATTGCACCATCCGGAACCGGTGGTAAAATCCTCAAGCAGGATGTGATGGATGCCATTTCAAATCCTGGCAGAAAGCCTGGTGCTGAAATGTTCACCCGCGGAGAGCGAAAAGAAAAAATGACCCAACTCCGCAAAACCATTTCACGCCGTTTGGTTGAAGCGAAAAATACAACAGCCATGCTCACCACCTTCAATGAAGTGGACATGAGCTTTGTAATGGAAGTGAGGGCCAAATACAAAGACAAGTTCAAAGAAAAGCATGGTGTCAATCTCGGATTCATGAGCTTTTTCACCAAGGCTTGTGCTTATGCCTTGCAGGAATTCCCTGCGGTAAATGCCTATATCAGCAATGAGGAACTCATTTACCATGACTATTGCGATATATCCATCGCGGTCTCTGCTCCCAAGGGATTGGTGGTTCCTGTCATCAGGAATGCAGAGTCTTTGTCCATGGCTGATATTGAAAAGAAGGTAGTGGAATTGGCAACGAAAGCAAGAGACAACAAGCTCACACTTGAGGAAATGCAGGGCGGTACTTTCACCATCACCAATGGTGGTGTGTTTGGATCTTTGCTCAGTACCCCGATCATCAATATTCCACAGTCTGCCATCCTTGGCATGCACAAAATAGAAGAGCGTGCAGTGGTCATCAAGGGTCAGATTGTTGCAAGGCCGATGATGTACCTGGCCTTGAGTTATGATCACCGCATCATCGACGGAAAAGAAAGCGTGGGCTTCCTTGTAAAGGTGAAGGAATTGCTTGAAAATCCAGAATTGTTGCTGTTCGGAAAGGATCCTGTCAAGACCCTTTTGGAGCTATGATCCGAGCCTGAACAATCTAAAATAGTAAGATGAGTGCATATTACCATTCATATCAAAGTACTGCCTCATCGATTCTCGGATCCTTTTCATTCAAGGAGTCTTTTCCTGTATACCTGAAGAAATTCTTCAAGCAGCACAAGAAATACGGTTCACGCGACCGTAAGATCATTGCAGACCTATGCTTTGGTTTTTTCCGTGTTGGCAACGCTGCCAGTACATTTAGCCTCAGTGAGCAAATGGTGATGGGCTATTTTCTTACCCATGATCATGATGGAGGTTACCTGGCTTTTGCCAATCCTGCTTTGGTTGATGCAATAGGAGAGACCATCGATGTGAAAATTAATATCATCAAGGCCCAGTTCAGTGGATTTCAGCTGGCTGAACTTTTTCCCTGTCACGGCTCCATTTCAGCAGACATTGACCAACATGATTTTGCGTTGCATCATCTGAGGAAACCATCTTTTTTTCTTCGCGTTAGACCACTCAAAAGAGACAAAGTACTTGCTGCATTGAAATCAGCATCCATACCTGCAAAGCTGGTAGGGGATATTGCCATAAGGATTGATGCCAATGTTGATGTTGAGAAACTGATTGATCTTGATGTTGATGCCGTGGTACAAGACATCAGTTCCCAAAAAACAATCAACCTGCTGGTTGATTTGCCTGCTCAGCCTACCACCATTTGGGATGCCTGTGCAGGCAGCGGCGGAAAATCCATCATGCTGGCAGACCGCTACAGAAAAGTAGGGCTTTATGTTTCAGACATACGTGAAGAAATATTGGAGGAATTGGAACGCCGCTTCAAGCTTGCTGGGATTGCAGCCCAAAAACTATTTTGCACAGACCTGCAGCATCCCATGTCTACCCAGGTGGCCAAGTCCAATCTTCCTGAAGGCGGTGTTGATTTGATTGTTGCCGATGTTCCCTGCAGTGGTTCAGGAACATGGGGGAGAACCCCGGAGTTGTTGCGTTCCTTTGATGAAACGATGATCAGCGAATACCAGTTCATGCAAAAGAGTATCGTATCAAGGCTTCCTGCACAAATGAAGCCTGGTGGGCATTTGCTCTATATTACCTGTTCCGTTTTCAAGGAAGAAAATGATGAGGTGGTTGATTATATTCAAGAATCTCTTGGTCTTACCTTGGTGAGAAAGGAGATGATTTCTGGTATCAATGAAGGCGGCGATCATTTGTTTGCAGCCTTGTTTACTTCATGATCCTCTGGGATCCAGCACCAACGCTGTCCTGGTAACTCAATATATATTGACCGGATTGCAGTGCGCCCAGTCCATTCACATTGAAAAAATAGTATTCATTTTCCAAAACATCATAAGAGAGCGTTCTGATTAATTTTCCTTCCATTGACATCAATTGAACCGATAATTTTCCATTGCTCTTTGAGTTGTAAACAATGGTGAACTGGTCTGTCATCGGGTTGGGATAGATCCTGAGCCGATCAGCCTTGAGGATGGCTTTTGCTTTTCTGATCTTCCTTTCCTTTTCAAGCATCTCAAATGCCAGACGCATGTTCGGAATGCCATATCCCGTGCGGGCATCGGGATTGCTATAGCGGTCTCCACTTTTTCTTACTGCATCAATGATTTCCTTGTTGGAAAACTCTGGGAATGCTTGCCACAAGCAAGCAACCAGTCCGGCAATATTGGGATTGGAAAAGGATGTTCCATTGCCTTGGGCCACTGTTCCATTGGTGCTGATCAGAAATGTATTCCAACCCACAGAAGCAATGTCGGGTTTGACCCTGTTGTCTGATGAAGGACCATAGCTCGAAAATGAGGCGATCTGTTTGAGGCTGTTCACTGCTCCAACCGCCAAAACGTCAACAGCATC
>CAITQQ010000124.1 GCA_903894575.1 uncultured bacterium | reverse complement strand
GTAAGTAGCCATCACTTTTTCAGCATATTCAATGCCCCCGGCTTTTTTTACCTCGTCAATAACGAGTTGAACGCTTGCTTTGTCCTTGTTTTTATTTTTGATGATGTAGATGAGGTTTCTCCTTGTCTCCGCAGAAACGGTTTTCAAAGTATAAATGAGCGGCAGGGTCAGCTTTTTTTCCCGAATATCGTTCCCTGTCGGTTTTCCTACATCTGCTGAACCATAGTCAAAAAGATCATCCTTGATTTGGAAGGCAATTCCGGTATTTTCGCCAAAAAGGCGCAATTTTTCAGTCAGATCTTCATCCTGGCTGGCTGAAAACGCTCCCGCTGCACAGGCGGATGCCAGCAGAGAGGCCGTTTTGTTTTTGATGATCGAGAAATAATCTTCTTCGGTAATATTGAGCAAACGGGATTTTTCCAATTGAAGCAACTCGCCCTCACTCATTTTTTTGACGGCATCTGAAAGGATTTCCAGCACCTTAAAATCCTTGTTTTCAAGGGATAACAACAGGCCTTTGGCCAACAAGTAGTCCCCGACCAAGACAGAGGCCTTGTTTTTCCAAAGGGCATAAACTGAAAAGAAACCCCTTCTTTCTGATGCCTCATCCACAACATCATCGTGAACAAGGGTAGCGGTATGCAGCAATTCTACCAATGAGGCTGCCCGGTAGGTAACTGGGGTTATCTCGCCACAGAGCCTTGCAGCAAGCAAAACAAACATGGGTCTGAGCTGTTTCCCCTTGGTTTTGACAACATATTTCAAAATCCTGTCCAACAAGGGGACGTTGCTTTTGACGGCCTCTTTGAACAGTGATTCGAACTGTTTTAGCTCAACGGCTATAATTTCTTGTGGTTTTATCATTGCTGGACTGCGAACTTACGCAATATTTTCCTCCCTTGCTGTTCCTTTTGCTTCATGATGTAGGGTAAAATGATCACAATGGCAGAAAAGAACCGTAGGTTAGCATTTTTTCACATTTTACACCGAAAAAACAGTGGTATTTATTTGAATATTAAAACTTTACCTCTACATTTGTATAACATGGTAAGTCCGTGTCAAAAATCTTTAAACTAACAAACACAGCTATGGCAAGTAAAAAGTATGCTTTTATCCTTGGTCTTTTGGCCTTGGTGATGTCTACCCAGGCGCAAATGTCTGCAAAGGGTGGTTCTGATTGGAAGGACTCTTCATTGATTCCTCCTTCAAGAATGGCTCAGCACAATGAGTTCCTTAACAACCAGTACATTTTCCCTGCAAAGCCCCGCAACCAGTGGGAAGTAGGTTTGAAAATTGGATCACCAAGCATCAGCGGTGATGTAACTTCAGTGTTCCCTAACTTCGGATACGGACTGCATGTGAGGAAATCAATTGGCTATATTGTATCTCTCAGGGGAGAATTTTTTAGTGGTACTGCTACCGGATTAAGCTGGAAAAGTGAACTAAACTATATGCAAAATTCTGCATGGAGTAAGAATGGATACAAGGGACACCAAAGAACCTATGGTGGTGCAGGCAATGGGGTTGGTCTTATTCCAGGAACTGATAGGGTTTTCTATAACTACAAGACCAAGCTGAATGACCTTGGCGTTC
>CAITQQ010000123.1 GCA_903894575.1 uncultured bacterium | reverse complement strand
CCAATGGTATCGAAACCACCATCAAGGCGGTTACAGATTCCATTGCCAATGGAAATTATATCAACAGCAATGGTGTGCAGGGTGAAGATGTTTGGAGCAGGAAGGCCAGCTGGTGCATGATGTATGCCAAGATGAAAACAGATTCGGTGAGTGTGTTGATCATTGATCATCCCAAGAACATTGGCTACCCAACTTATTGGCATGCCAGGGGATATGGTTTGTTTGCGGCCAATCCACTGGGAGACAAGGTCTTCACCAATGGCAAAGCGGAGCGCAATCTTTCGCTGAAGGCTGGAGAGTCAATTACATTCCGATACAGGGTTGCTGTTGCTGCCGGAAAGACTGCCTTGCCGCAGACAGGCATCACGCAATTGCAAAATGATTTTGCAGCAAAGCCTGTAAAGCTCATGTATGTTGGCTCTTACACGGGCAAAGGCAATCCCGGTATTCAGGTCTATGCCTTTGATCAAACTACAGGAAAATCTTCCCTGGTCAGGGAACACCGCAATCCAAGTGCAGGTTATTTTGCCATCACACCAGACAAAAAATACATCTATTCCCTTGGTGAAGAGGGAAACAGGAAAGGTTCCGTATGGGCCTATTCCATCGATCAAAAAACCGGCGAGCTCATCAAGCTGAACAGTCAGCCTACGATTGGTGACGGCCCCTGTTATATTTCGTTCGATCCCAAAACAAAAACCATCTACTGTGCCAACTATTCAGGAGGAAGCCTCACGGTTTTCAAGACAGCTGAAAATGGAAGCCTGCTTCCTGCTGCTCAACATGTTGTTTACAGCGGATCAAGCGTGAACAAGAGCCGTCAAGACAAGGCCCATGCCCATTGTGCAGTGATTGCCCCAGGAGGAAAATATCTCTATGTGAATGATCTGGGTGCAGACAGGATTTATCGCCATACCATCAAGGCCGATGGCAGCATTGAAGAAACGCCCTTGATTTATGCAACAGCACCTGGCGACGGTCCCAGGCATATCGTGTTCAACACTGCCGGAAGCCGCGCGTATTCCATCAACGAGATGAAGGGTTCTGTTGATGCTTTTGTTGTTGAAGAAGCCGGACTTAAAAAAATCCAAACCATTGTTGCCGATACGGTTCAAACCAATAATGATCATGGAAGCGGCGCCATCCATCTTTCACCGGATGGCAAGTGGCTTATTGGCTCCAACAGGATCACCAGCAACCAGGTGGTGGTTTACAAGGTTTTGGCGGATGGAAAACTGGAGAAAAAAAACCATACCGAAGTGGTCAAGAAACCGAGGTTTTTCAGGTTTGATGAAACAGGAAAGTTTGTCCTCGTTGCCGGCCAGGATGGAGACAGGGTGCAGGTTTTCGCCTTTGATGGCAAGACCGGTGCGTTGAAAAACACAGGCAATGATCTCGAGATCATGACACCTGTTGCCATTGAGTTTTATTAATCTTTAGCTGTGATGCCAAACTTGTGATCAGCAGTAAAGCGCATCAATAAACATCATCAATAAAAACCAACATGAGGCTCACACTGATTTTTGCCATACTCTTGATTTCTGCACATTCATTTGCACAGAATGAAGTTGATCCTGAGCAACGCCTGAAGGAATTGAAAATCCAACTCGGTGCAATGAAACAACCCATTGCCAATTACGTGAAGGCTGTTCAGACCGGCAATCTTTTGTTTTTGTCTGGCCATATTCCGGATGAGATCCCAGGTAAAAAAACACGTGGCAAGGTAGGATCGGCCCTTACAGTGGAGGAAGCAAAAGAAGCCGCAAGATTGACTGGTCTTTCGTTGCTCTCTACATTGAAAGCCTATGTTGGAGATTTGAACAAGGTCAAACGGATTGTCAAGATTTTCGGCATGGTGAATGCCGAGCCTTCCTTCACCCAACATCCCATGGTGATCAACGGTTGCTCTGATTTGATGGTGGAAGTGTTTGGTGAAAAAGGAAAACATGCAAGGTCTGCAGTGGGCATGGGCTCTCTTCCACTGGATGCAGCAGTTGAAATTGAAATGATTGTTGAAATTAAAAATTAATGATGCAGTTCCTGAAAAGATACGGCTTCACCCTTTCCATTGTCCTGGCAGTAATCATCGCCATGATTTGGCCAGAATATTTCAGGGCTGTCGGTGATTACAAATTGTCCAACCTCATCATCCCCCTGTTGCAGGTAATCATGTTTGGCATGGGAACGGAAATGAGCCTCAATGATTTTGCAGGCGTGATCAAAACTCCCAAGGCAGTATTGATAGGTGTTTCAGCGCAATTCATCATCATGCCCCTGGTGGGATATGCCATTGCCACTGGATTTGGTTTTGAGCCGGAAGTAGCAGCAGGCATCGTGTTGGTGGGAAGTGTTCCCTGTGGTGTTGCTTCCAATGTGATTTCTTATTTGGCAAAGGCCAATGTAGCGCTTTCCGTAACACTCACTGCTGTAGGCACTTTGCTCGCACCCATCATCACGCCTTTGTGGATGAAGGTTTTGGCAGGCCAGTTCATTGAAGTGGATGTGATGGCCATGGTGATTGACATCATCAAGATCGTGATCGTTCCGATTGCAGCAGGTCTGGTTTTCAATGCCTTGCTCAAAGGAAAACTGAGTTGGCTGGACAAGGCCATGCCCATTGTTTCCATGGCCGGAATTGCCCTGATCATTGTGGTGATTACTGCCGCAGGAAGGGACAACCTCATGAAGATTGGCATGCTGCTGATTCTTGCGGCATTCCTGCACAATACAGCCGGGTACTTTTTGGGATACTGGTCCGGAAAACTCTTGGGTCTCAAAGAGAGGGATTGCAGGACCATCGCTATTGAAGTGGGATTACAGAATGCAGGGCTTGCCTCAGGCTTGTCGAATGCTATGGGAAAGGCGTCCACCATCGGATTGGCTTCAGCAGTATTTGGACCTGTGATGAATACAACAGGATCCATCCTTGCCTCCTATTGGCACAGGAAACCGCTTGAAGAGCGCCAATAATTTTTTTAAAAGTTAGTCGCTGAACATTGTATCGTTCAGTTGTTTGAAGGCTTCCATCGCACCCATGTATTCACAGGTTCTTGCACCCGCCTTGTTGGCATTTGAAAAAAGAGCTGTCCATTCTTTTGCACTCATCGAGCGGATTTCATTTTTAGAGAATCGACTCAATTGAAAAAGCAGGGCACCCACAAATGCATCACCGGCACCCGTGGTATCAACCTGTGCTATGGCAATGCTTGGAACAAGAAAACTATTTCCCTCCCATCCCAGCATGGTGCCTTCTTTTCCCAGGGTAATGGCGAATACCGCTTTGGTTCTTTCCATGAATGTGGAAGCAGCTTCTTCAAGGGTTGATTTTCCTGTCAGCAGAAAAGCCTCTTCATCACTTACCTTGAAAAAATCAGCTTTTTCGATGAATTCCCAGGACCGTTGAATGAATTCCTTTTTGTTGTTGCCAAACAATAATTCCCTGTAATTCGGATCGAAGCTCACAAAAAGATTTTCTTCCAATGCCCTGTAAAACATCTTGCTGTAGGCAGCCTGCAGCGGGCCTGGAAGGAATCCTGTTGCAGACCCGAAATGGGCGATGCCAAACGATTGTAAATGGATTGAATCGGTTTCGTCTGCACTGAGCTGTCCATCAGCCCCACGGTTGAAATAAAAATCCCTTTCCCCGTTTTCCATCAGAGAAACAAAAGCAAATGTGGTAAAATGCTTGGAGTCTTTGATGACATGCCTTGTGTCAACATTGAATCCATTCAATACTTCGATAAGGTGTTTGCCAAAAGGATCATCACCCACTTTTGCTGCAACAGCCACATGACCACCCAGTGCGCCAATGGCTGCTGCAACATTCATCGGCGCACCTCCCGCTTTCTTGATAAAATGTTCACCATCCGAGAGGGCCATGCCCTTGTCTGTGCAAATCATGTCGATCAGGGCTTCGCCGATGCAAAGAATTTTGGTCATCAGGGCTATTGGTAGAGCTGATTGAAAATGAATTTGAAGCTGCCATGTGTCTGTGCGCGGAAACTGATTTCCGGACCAAAGGCAAACAAGGTTCCTTTTCCAACGCTTGCAGCAAAGGCAGCAATCCCATCCTTGAGATAAGCCTGCCCCCAGGCCCATCCACTGCGCAATGTTTTTTCTGAAGCAAACCAGGCCAGTGGTTTGATGCTGCCTGCTGTTTGCGCATCAGGTGCAATATGAAAAACAGGACTATCGTCGAAGTACACATCAGCTGTTTTCTTCATGCCCCATGCTGCCTTGGCATTGTTGTCTATCGTGATCTGCATCAAGCTGCCGGGGATATAGAATTTCTCGTTGGGAAGTTCCCTTTCTTTTCCATTGTTCATTTCAACCAATGCATTGCTGACAGGCAGTTTCAGGTGATAGGCCAATGAAGTGCTGCTGCCAATGGTCAGGATGCGGCCACCTGCTTCCATGAATTTTTTCAGTTCAGGAATGGACTTGTCAACAGAAAGATTGCCAATGGTCTTTTTGAATGCTTCAGGTGTGTCCTCTGCTTTGGGTCCGCCGAAGCTTCGGCCGCTGCCCTGCAGGGAAGGCATGGCGCCTCCTACAAAAAGAATGACATCATATTTATCATTGAGGTTGCCTTTGTCAATCTCCTGGGCATAGAGCAACTCAACATTGAAATGGTAGTTTTCCATGATCCATCGCATCCAGCCAGCGGCCATCGATCCACCGTAGGTGTCCCAGAGGGCGATGCGGGAGGGCTTCACTCTGATCATGTCTTCAGTTGTTTTTATATCGGTTGCCAAGACGTCTGCGCCCAATGAGGACGCATTCTTCAGCAACCATTCTGCTGCTATTCCCTTGTTGGGAATATAAAAAGAGCCGGCAGGTGCATCAATCCTTGATCCATTGATGCGATAAACTTCAGCCCCGGCCTTGAGCAATTCATTCACTGCAATAAAAGAATGGTTGTTGGCGGCACTCAGGATGAACCCGCCTTTGCCCATCTTTTCAGGTGATTTTCCTTTCAGTGGTTGTACTTCTCCATCTGCAATCTTTGCGAATGGCCCATCCAGCTTTTCCATCACCCTCTCAAATTCAATGCCCATTTGATAAGCCAGGGTCCATCCCGCTGCATCATAAGGAGCGATGGGTGGGCCACCGGGATATTGGAAGTCGTTGGGATGGTCTTGTGGCTCAAACATGTCGATGATGTGTGGACGAAAAGCCTGGTCGCATTGTACGATGAGTGAACCTGCGGGATAGTTTTTCCCACTGGCGCTGAAATCGGCGGTGGCCCTGTGCACCACAATGCCCGTGCGGATCAGGGCATTTGCGAACCTTGTGGCTGTAGCGAAATCTGCCTGGTTGTAAGGGATGACATAGGCCCTGGCATCACGGAGTACAGGGTTCTTGAACACACTGTCATAGAGTTTCATGGGGATGTTGCCGCCATTTCTGCCCATTCCTTCTGATCCTGCAGCGCCAGTGCCGGGGGTCTGTTCTTTTTTGAAGCGCTCAATGATCTCATCGCTTCTTTTGGGGTACTTTGTCCAGGTATCTTTTCTGCCCTTTTCGATGGAGTTCTTGCCCATCCTGTAAATATTGTAGAGCAACTCATCCCTGTGGCGGGTGGCATACATGAGCACCGCATAGTTCATGGAAACCGAGTAGTCGATAGAGTTCCTGAAGAACCAGGGGCGCGGTGTGATAGGGTTGGGGTTTGCACTGCTGGGGATCAGACGGGCTGGAACCAGTGGAATGCTGGAAGGCGTTGGGCTGCCAATGATTTCGGTGAGCAGGCCAATCATGTTATGGAAATAAGTGGTGGTGCGAAGGCCGCCATTGTACCAGGTTGAATAGGGAGATCCTGCCCTTTGGGTGAAGCCTGGCTTGTCTTCTGCATTCAGCCGGTTGATCATGGCGGCGCCAACAGCATCCAGGCTGGTCATCACCAGTGGATCAAAGACATAGTTGAATGGGTCGCGGAAAGGAGGACCTGCAACAACCGCCCCGGCAGGTCCGGTTTGGTGATGGTTGTACATGATCTGGGGCAGCCATTCAATGAACAGCTGACGTCCCATGTTTTGGGTTTCTTTCAGGTTCAGCATGTAGAAATCCCTGTTGTTGTCGTGCCCTGCGTATTTTTCATAGAGCCTTGGGAGGAATGAGGTTGTCCGTTTCAGCGAATCCGCATTGCGCATGTACCAATCGGAGACCAGCTCCTGACCATCGGGGTTGGCATGCACCATCAGGATGATGACATTGTCGAGGATGGCTTTTGTTTCGGCATCATTTCTGCTGTTGAGCTGGTAGGCCAGCTCAATTAACTGATGTGCGCCTACCACTTCTGTGGCATGAAGCCCTCCATCAATCCAGACAATGGCCTTTCCCTGCGCAGCCAGCGCTTTTGCCTCTGTTTCGGAAAGGTTCTCTGCCCGGGCCATGCGTTGTGCAATGGACTTGTATTTCTCGATGTTTTGATGGTTTTCTGGAGAGGTGATGATCATCATGAACTGGTCACGTCCTTCCTCCGTTTTTCCAATGCTTGTCAGTTTTGCCCTTTCGGATGCCTGATCCAGTTTTTTAAAGTAAGCCTCTGTATTGCTATAGTTGGCCAGTTGATAGTTGTCACCAATGTTGAAGCCAAAATGTTCTTTTGGGGTTGGGATGGTCTGGGCCACAGAAATGGTGCTGATCATCATCAACACAGAAAAAAAGAAATTTTTGTT
>CAITQQ010000122.1 GCA_903894575.1 uncultured bacterium | reverse complement strand
GCCCTTTCCATTCCTCAACTCAGGAACTACAGGTTGTTCGATGTTTTCAAAAGTGAAAAACTGGGAAAAGACAAGCAATCGCTTGCCATGAATTTCACTTTCCTAGATGACAGTAAGACCATGAAAGATGAGGAAATTGACAAGATGATGGCCAAGATCACCAGCAATATTGAAAAAACCCTGCTCGCAGAGATCAGAAAATAACCATGTCAGAACAAAACGCAACATTCAGCAGGATAGAGGAAAAATTAGGGCTCCTCACATCAAAACTCCGTGAGTACAAGCGTGAGAATGAAAAAATGCGCAAGGAACTTGAGGACAAGAAATTGCAGTGGGATGAGCTGAAGACCAAAAATGAACAAATGGAATTGCAGATGAACCTGCTGAGGAATGGTGAGTCAATGGATGCCAAAACCTCAAAATCGGTTTTGGAAAAAAAGATCAATGATTATATCAAAGAGATAGACCGTTGCATTGCCCTGTTGGGCGACCAAAATTAAATCCGTTTTACCATCCTCACCTCGACCACTTCCCCACCCTGGCTGCATTGCAAGGTATAAACGCCGTATGGCAAGTCATTCAGGCCTTCCCAATGCACAGAATTTTTACCGGAGTGGATGTTTTTTTCTGTTTTACAGCAAATTTTGCCATCTTCACTTTTGAGAGAAACATGGAAGGGATGATGATTGGCTTCCTCTACCTCAATGGTAAGATTGTCAATGAAAATCGGAGTTTTGGGTTTTGCTAACATGGCAAATGTTTGGTTTTTTAAATCTCATAGGTTAAAAAACACTGCGTCAAACTCCACCTGGTTAATAAATTGTGAATAAATATACATAAAACTTACAAAAATGCAAAATTTAATCCCAATAAATCTTCCAGTAGGCGACCGAACCTATCGGTTGAAGATCAAGGCAGAGGACGAGGAGACGGTGAGAAAAATGGCCAAAAAAATGAACGACCAGCTCAACCTGTTCAAAAGTCAGTACCCAGGAAAGGATATGCAAGACTACCTTGCGATGTCGCTGCTCTCATTTGTAACTGAGGAACAACCCTCCAATGCACAGGTTGCTGCCGATCATGACACCGCAGCATTTTTGTCCAGCATAGAGGCAAGCATTGACAAGGTCCTGGAAGACTGAGGGCCTTTTTAACTCCTTTTTATCCCCTTTTTTTGTTAACTTCGCCAGTATTGCCCCCATATGAAATTTTTTCGAAGGGATTGATTATGAAACAGAAAAAAACAATTATTCATGGAATCGTCACTCATCATACCCATCATCACAGGGATTGTAGCCGCATTGGCTGGTCTCGGACTGGGTAAATTAATTTTCGCAAAAGATACCCAGGCCAGGGTCGAAGAAGCCAAAAAACAAGCAGCACAAATCCTATCAGACGCAGAGTTCAAGTCTGAAAACCTCAAAAAAGAGAAACTCCTTGAAGCAAAAGAAAAGTTCGTACAACTCAAAGCCGACCATGAAAGGGATAGCTTAGAGAAGAACAAGAAAATCAACGACGCGGAGAACAGGATCAAGCAAAAGGAGCAAACCATCAACCAAAAGGTTGAGGCCGTTGAAAAACAGGTTAAGGAAAACGACACCATCAAGGAGCACCTCAACAGGCAAATTGAGATCGTCAACCAAAAAAGGACCGAGCTCGAAAAACACCAGGAAGAGCATATCCGCAAGCTGGAGAAAATTGCTGGTTTGAGTGCAGAAGATGCAAAGGCACAATTGATTGAGAGCCTCAAGCAAGAGGCCCAAACCCGAGCCCTTTCCCTGCAGCAGGAGATCATTGAAGATGCCCGCCAGAAGGCCAACAAGGAAGCCAGGAAGATCATCATCCAGAGCATCCAGCGTACCGCAGCAGAACAGACCATTGAGAATACTGTCACTGTTTTCCAATTGGAAAGCGATGAAATAAAAGGACAAATCATCGGACGTGAAGGCCGTAACATCCGTGCCATTGAAGCCGCAACCGGGGTTGACCTGGTGGTGGACGATACTCCGGAGGCCATTGTGCTTTCCTCATTTGATCCATTGAGAAGGGAGATTGCCAGGCTTGCATTGCAACGCCTTGTAAGCGACGGAAGGATCCACCCTGCAAGGATTGAGGAAGTGGTTGAAAAAACCCGCAGGCAGCTGGAAGAGCAGGTGATGGAGATTGGAGAAAGAACCATCATTGAATTGGGCATTCACGGGCTTCACAAGGAACTGGTGCGTGTTGTGGGCAAAATGAGGTTCAGGTCTTCTTATGGCCAGAACCTCCTGATGCACAGCCGCGAGGTGGCCAACCTTTGTGGCATCATGGCCGCTGAATTGGGCATGAACTCCAAATTGGCAAAACGCGCCGGTCTTTTGCATGATATTGGCAAGGTGCCCGATGAAGAAACTGAACTGAGCCATGCATTGCTGGGTGGTAAATTGGCAGAAAAATACGGTGAAAATCCTGCCGTAGTCAATGCCATTGCTGCTCACCACGATGAAACCGAAATGCAATATGTCATTTCCCCCATCATCCAGGCCTGTGACGCGATCAGCGGAGCAAGACCAGGTGCCAGGAGAGAGATCATGCAACAATACATCCAACGGATCAAGGACCTTGAAAACCTGGCCATGACTTACCAGGGAGTAGAAAAGGCCTATGCGATCCAGGCAGGAAGGGAACTGAGGGTGATTGTTGAAGCCGACAAGGTTACAGACGGCGACAGCGATAAGCTCAGTTTTGACATGGCACAGAAGATCCAAACTGAAATGACCTACCCTGGTCAAATCAAGGTAACGGTGATTCGTGAAAAGAGAGCCGTCAACGTGGCCAGATAATAAATAGATTTTGTAATAAATAGGAATAATTATACTTTTGCACTCCAAATTTTAGGTTATGAATCAAGCTATCGCATTTGTACATGAGCAGTTGACCCCGGTCAACAATTTCCCTAAGTTCAAAGCCGGTGACAATGTTACCGTTAACTATAAGATCATTGAAGGAAACAAGGAAAGGATCCAGAGCTTCAAAGGTGATGTGATCAAGCGCCAGGGTACCGCAGGAACCGCCACATTTACCGTAAGGAAAATGTCTGATGGTGTTGGTGTTGAAAGAACTTTCCCCGTAGCTTCCCCAAACATCGAATCAGTTACCTTGAACAAAACCGGTAGGGTTCGCCGTGCCAAGCTTTACTTCCTCAGGGAAAGAAGTGGTAAAAGGGCAAGGATCAAGGAAAAAAGGGTTAGATAATCCCTGCTACAATTTTTTGTTAATCCCGCTTGGTGCGGGATTTTTTTATGCCCAGGCCTTCTAAAGCCATGAAAAAAATAGTAGATTTGTCTTCTATCAAAATTTACAACTATGTTATCCAATAGCGCATTTTTGTTGGCAATGCCAGGTGGTTCTGAATGGATCTTCATCATACTTGCTGTATTGATCCTTTTCGGAGGCCGCAAAATCCCTGAATTCATGCGTGGTCTTGGAAAAGGCATCCGTGAATTCAACGATGCAAAATCCAACGTAAAGAAAGAGATCGAAGACGGCATGCAAGAAAAAGACAAGCCAGCCAACTAATTCTTAGCTGTCAAGATTGTACGTTCACCATTCTATACCGGAACTCCGAAGGAAATTGTCGTGCGGCGAACTCAGCTGCACAGGAATTACTTCATCCTATCTTGCTCAGATCGCAGGCAAGCATCACTTGAATGCTTTCATTGAGGTATTTGAGCAAGAGGCACTGGAAAGGGCAAAATCCCTTGACCAAAAAAAGAACAACCCTTCTTCCTGGGGCAAATTGTATGGAGTAATCATAGGCATCAAGGATGTTCTCTGTTACAAGGACCACCATGTAGGCGCTGCTTCAGGCATATTGAAAGGCTATTCAGCCATTTACAATGCAACAGCCATTCAACGCTTGTTGGATGAGGATGCCATCATCATTGGCAACCTGAACTGCGATGAATTCGCCATGGGGTCTTCCAACGAGAACTCGGTTCATGGCAGGGTACTGAATGCCTTAGATGAGAATCGGGTTCCTGGTGGGTCATCGGGTGGATCTGCTGTTGCTGTACAGGCCGACATGTGCATGGTCAGCCTCGGATCAGATACAGGTGGTTCAGTAAGACAGCCTGCAGATTTTTGTGGCATTGTTGGAATGAAACCCGGCTATGGAAGGATTTCCCGTTATGGACTCTTGGCCTATGCATCTTCATTCGATCAAATAGGTATTTTTTCCAAAAACATCGAAGACCTCTCTATTGTGCTTTCCGTGATTGCAGGGCAGGATGAATTCGACAGCACCTGCAGCGATGCTCCAGTCCCGGACTATGCTGCACAACTTGATACTGACCGCAAGTACCGCCTGGCATACTTTCCCCAAAGCCTTGATCATCCATCCCTGGATCCAGAGATCAGAAAAAGCATCATCGACTGGATGGAAATGCTCAAGCAAGCAGGCCATACCATTGAACCTGTAGACTTCAATTACCTTGACCATATTGTTCCTGCCTATTATGTTTTGACCACTGCAGAAGCATCTTCCAATCTTTCACGTTATGATGGGATCAAATTTGGGTATAGAACAAGCAACCCAACCGATAACCTGAATGATCTCTATAAAAAAACCAGATCAGAAGGTTTCGGCAAAGAAGTCAAACGCAGGATCATGCTTGGCACCTTCGTTCTCAGCACTGGTTACTATGATGCTTATTACGCAAAGGCACAACAAGTACGCCGCTTGATTGCAGACAAGACCAACGAGGTATTTGCTTCATATGATCTTATCCTGATGCCAACAACCCCGTCTACTGCTTTTCGTTTTGGCGAAAAAAGCAATGATGCTGTTGAGATGTTCCTGGGAGATCTTTACACTGTTTATGCCAATCTCGCAGGTATTGCAGGCATATCCCTCCCCCTCTTCAAACACTCCAATGGTATGCCTTTTGGCGTCCAGGTGATGTCTGACAGGTTGCAGGAAAATAAACTCCTGGATTTTTCCTCCAGGGCCATGAAAGCTTAACCATGGCAGTGGGCAAATTTTTCTTCTCATGCTTACTCGGAACCTTCCTGTTTAGTTCCAGCCATGGTACAACTATATACCAACAGGATACCAGCAAGCTCCCCAAAATTCAGTGGGATGAATTGAATCCACGCGCTGTTGGGTTTGTAAAGGATTACCTGGACATTCATGAAGCCCGTTTGACCAACATGAAAGTATGGGGGCAGCCCTATTTTATCATGATTGAATCTGTCCTCAACCGGTACCGCCTCCCACCATCACTCAAATATCTCGCGGTAATTGAATCAGATCTTAAGAGTACTGCACTCTCCTCAGCAGGCGCTGTGGGTCCCTGGCAATTCATGCCCGGCACCGCAAAAGACCTGGGGCTGATTGTTACAGCCACAAGAGATGACAGGATGGATCTTTACAAAAGCACCCATGCTGCAGCAAAGTTTCTCAGCCGGCTCTATGAACAACTGGGTGACTGGTTGCTTGTTGTGGCAGCCTACAACGGAGGTCCTGCAAGGGTGGAAAAAATCATTGCGACAAAGCAGTCAAGGGATTTCTGGATGATCCAACAACATTTGCCTGCAGAGTCCAGGAACCATGTGAAAAAATTCATCGCCACCCACTATATTTTTGAACGCAATGGGAGTGAAACAACAGGAATAAAGAAAGCAGATGAAAAACTTCCTGTACTGACAGCAGAAGAGCTTGCATCAACAGATACCCTCAGCATTACTGGCCGGTATGCCAGCCAGGTCATCACCAAGAATCTTGCCATTGACCTTATACAGTTCAACAAATGGAACCCCGATTTTGACAACAAGGTATCGATTGAAAATTATCCCATCAGGTTGCCCAAAGAAAAAATCAACTTGTTCAATCAAAGGCGAAACCAGATTGCACAGGAGTCGATCTTGTTGATCATGCAACAAAATTCAAGTGCTGGTGACGGATTCCCTGAACCCGTCAAATTATCTGCGCCAGTAAGAAATGTGAAACCAGTGAAAAAAAGAGGATGATCTAGAAATCATCATCGTCGTCAAATCCCCCACCGCCGCCTGCGCCGTCGTCAAAATAGCCCAGATCCTTGAACTCATCATCTATTGAAAAGTCCTCATCTTCTGAAGCTTTTTTACCGTCTGATTTGGATGACTTGGACTTGGGAATATCAAACTCCTGGAAGTCTGGATCCCAGCTGTCATCCTCCTCTGATTTTTCCCAATCATCATCAACATCGACATCTGCATCGTCGTCGTCATCGGAAGATCTTCCAGATTTTTTAGCAGGCAATTCATCGTCCTGATCAAAATCATCATCATCTTCCTCTTTCTTCTTCGACTTCGGTGCTGACTTTGCAGCTTTTGAAGAAGCTTCACTTCCTGAAGGTGTAGCGGTAACCTTTTTTTCTTTTATTGACTTTGCCATAGCAACATGCGATTTACGCTGTAAAATTTCTGAGACTTTTTTACTTGACCAAATATTTTGAAAATATTTTTTCTTTTAGTGCCGATTACTAGGCTTTGATGATCTGATCACGCTCTGGACCATTGGAAATATAGCTGACCTCAACACCCAAATAATCATTGATGAATGCAATATAATTCTTCATGGCTTGGGGAAGACTCGCATTGTCCCTGATCTTTGTTATATCTGTTTGCCATCCTGCAAATTGCTCATAATGCGGTGCGATAGGCATTTTTGACATCTGGTAAGGAACCGCTTTTTCTTGCTTTCCGTCGATGCCATAACTGGTACAAACAGAAAGCTCCTCGAAAGCGTCCAGTACATCCGCCTTGGTCATGACAATCTGTGTTACGCCATTGACCATGCAAGCAAAATTCAAGGCAACAAGGTCAATCCATCCACACCTGCGGGGTCTGCCGGTGGTGGCGCCGAATTCACTGCCTATTTTTCTCAGGCGCTCTCCTGTTTCTTCATGCAATTCAGTAGGGAAAGGTCCGCTACCGACCCTTGTACAATATGCTTTGGTAACACCAATGACTTCCTTGATTTTTTGGGGTGCAATGCCCAATCCAGTGCAAACACCAGCAGAAATGGTGCTTGATGAAGTAACAAATGGAAACGTTCCAAAATCTACATCCAGCATGCTGCCTTGTGCACCTTCTGCAAGTACTTTTTTTCCTTCCCTGATTTTTTCGTTGATGAAATATTCACCGTTCACAATCTTCAGGCTGCGCATGAATTCAATGGCTTCAAAAAATTCTTCTTCCCACTCGCTGATATCCTCATTGAAACCAAAAGAATCCAGCAACCTTTGGTGCTTCATCCTGAGTTTGATGTACTGCGTTGTAAAATTTTTGTCCAACAAATCTCCTACCCGCAAACCGTTCCTGCCTGTCTTGTCCATGTACGCAGGACCAATGCCTTTCAGCGTGGAACCGATTTTCTCATTTCCTTTTGAAAGTTCAGAAGCCTTGTCCAAAGCCCTGTGAGAGGGAAGGATCAAATGTGTTCTTTCCGCAACATAGAGATGCTTTCGCCCATCGATACCAAAGGCAGCTACCTTGTCGTATTCTTTTTTCAGTGTGACTGCATCCAACACAACTCCATTGCCAATGAGATTGGTGGTGTTTTCATGAAAAATTCCTGAAGGAATCTGGTGCAGCACCACTTTCTGACCATTGACATACAAGGTATGACCAGCGTTGGGACCGCCCTGGAACCTGGCTATGATGTCATACTTTGGTGCAAAATAATCTACAATCTTCCCTTTTCCTTCGTCGCCCCATTGCAGGCCTAGTAGTACATCAACCATAAAATTGTTTAGCTGTTAAGTGGCAAATTTAATAGAATGAAGCAAAAGGCGGAAAAATAAATATCCTCATTTACGCATCAACATCGTAGCGTTGAACAGATTGAATTCCTGGCAGTTCCCGGAGCTTGACAAAAAGCATGTCCAACTCATCCTTATCGTGCACGTAAAGCCTGATATTGCCTTCAAAAATGCCCTCCTTGGCTTCAACTGTAATGGCACTGATGTTGATGCGAAGCTCCCCCGAAATCAGGTTGGTAATCTTGTGGATAACCCCCACATCGTCCAAGCCGGTAATCTTCAGACCAGTCAAGAAAGAGATTTCTTTGTTCTTGGCCCATTTGGTCTTCACGATCCTGTGTCCAAAGCTTGACAAAAGCCTGGTGGCATTGGGGCAATTGATCCTGTGGATGATCAGGCCTTTTCCGGTGGAAACAAACCCAAACACGTCATCCCCCGGAATAGGCTTGCAGCAATTGGCAAGGGTATATACAATTCTGTCACTGCTTTCTCCAAAAATAATCAGTTCCGTATCTTTTTTGACTTCCTGTTTTGCCGGAAGCTGTTCTGCTTTTTCCCCCTCAAGCTTTTTGATGCGGATCAATTCGAGTTTGTCCCCTCTTACCATGAACTCACTGAGCTCTTTGAGATTGATTTTCTTGATGGCAATCTGGTAAAAAAGATCTAGCGCTGAAGGGAGCTTATAAAAAGTAGCCAGCTCCTCCAGATTATGCTGCGACATGCTTGCCCCGATGGCCAATAATTTTTTTTCTGCAAAATATTTTCCGTCATCTGCAACCTTTCGTTTTTCTTCTTTGAGCGCATCCTTGATCCTGTTCCTGGCCTTGGCCGTAACAACCATGGAAAGCCAATCTTCAGTGGGTTTTTGCTTGTTGGAGGTAATCACCTCAAGCTGGTCTCCACTCCTCAATTTATGGCTGATGGGAACCAGCTTGTGGTTCACTTTGGCACCAATGCATTTGGATCCAATGGCAGAGTGGATTGAAAAAGCAAAATCAAGTGCGGTAGACCCAATGGGAAGCATTTTGACATCTCCTTTGGGGGTGTACACATAAATTTCTTCAGACAGAAAAGAGGTTTTGAAATCATGGAGGAAATCAATTGAACTGATATCCTCACTTCCCAAAACTTCTTTGATCTGTGAAAACCAGATGTCAAACCGGTCTTCTTCCCCTCCACCTTCTTTGTATTTCCAATGGGCAGCCAATCCTTTTTCAGCAATCTCATTCATCCTTTTGGAACGGATCTGCACTTCCACCCATTTCCCCTGTGGGCCCATCACTGTTGTATGCAAGGCTTCATATCCATTTGATTTTGGATTGCTCAACCAGTCGCGAAGCCTTTCTGGTGCTGGATTGTACATATCAGTAACAAATGAGTAGACCTTCCAACAGGCCTCTTTTTCCATTTCAGAAGTCGTATCAACAATGACGCGGATCGCAAAAAGATCATAGACTTCCTCAAACTCCACATTCTTCTTCTTCATCTTGTTCCAGATGGAGTTGATTGATTTTGGACGTCCGTAGATTTCATATTCAAATCCTGCCTTGTCCAGGCGCTCTCTCACAGGCTTGATGAATTCATTGATGTACCTGGATCGCTCCCGCTTTGTATCCGCCAGTCTCCTGGCAATGGTCCGGTAAATGTCTGGCTCGAGGTATTTCATGGCCAGGTCTTCCATCTCGGTCTTGATGATATAAAGTCCCATCCTGTGGGCCAGTGGCGCGTACACATACACTGTTTCAGAAGAGACCTTGAGCTGCTTGTCGCGCTTCATGCTGTCCAGGGTCCGCATGTTGTGCATCCTGTCAGCAAGCTTGATCAAAATGACCCGCGGATCGTCCGTAAGGGTCAGGAGGATTTTCCTGAAATTCTCTGCCTGCTGGGTAGTGTTTTTGTCCACCACAGTGGCAATCTTGGTAAGCCCATCGATGATTTTGGTGATCTCTGCACCGAACTCTCGCTGGATGTCTTCAAGGGTGATGTCGGTATCCTCTACGGTGTCATGCAGCAGTGCGCATATGGTTGAGCGTACGCCCAGACCAATTTCTTCCACACAGATCATCGCCACTGCCAGCGGATGAAAAATATATGGTTCCCCACTTTTCCGCCGCATGGTCTTGTGCGCCTCTACAGCCATTTCGAAGGCAGAACGGACCAATTCCTTGTCTCCGGTCTTCAATTTAGGCTTCAATACCCGCAGCAAAGCCCTGTACCGGCGGACAATCTCCTTCTTCTCCTGCTCCTCAGTAAGGTCATATTCGGGCTGTACCATATCTTTTTCCAAAGCATCCATTGAATCAAATTTACTAAAATCGTTTTGATTCAGTTTTTTTCATCTGAAACTGCTACCTTTGCCACCCAATTTGAAAAGAGACAACTGTCTGTAATGCAGACAGCCCAAAATGCGGGTGTGGTGAAATTGGTAGACACGCCAGACTTAGGATCTGGTGCTGCGAGGCTTGGGGGTTCGAGTCCCTCCACCCGCACTTCTCTTTTCTCAATACAAAAAAGTATGGCAACAATCAACCGGGAGCCAATCGCTCCCCTTCACGAAAAGATCACGGTAACTGTTTCTACCTCAGATTACAATTCCAGCTACGAAACTTCCCTGAAGAAATACGCCAAGTCTGCCAACATACCTGGCTTCAGGAAAGGCATGGTGCCTACAGGTGTCGTAAAAAAAATGTACGGTGCTTCTGTATTTGCTGAAGAGGTATTGAAGTCTATTGAAAATGAATTGATGCAATATCTCCAACAGGAGAATATTTCCTATCTGGGCCAGCCAATCCCTGAGGATGCCAATGATCCGGCCATGTTCAACCACAACGAACCAAAGGATTACAGCTTCTCTTTTGAAATTGGACTGAAGCCGGAATTTACGCTGCCCAATCTTGCCACCACCCCTACAACCCTGCATGTGGTAGAAGCTACCGATGAAATGGTTGAAGAGGAAATTGACAGGATCAGCCGCCGGTTGGGCAAAATGACAGAGCCTGAAACGGTCACCAATGAAGAAGACGTGCTGAATGTCTCCTTCCAGAAGGCTGATGCCGCTGGTGCTGTTGAAGAAGGTGCTGAAAAGAAAGAAAACTCCCTCTTGCTGAAATACTTCAGTGCAGCCACTAGGGCGGCATTGATGGGAAAGAAAAAAGATGAATCCATCGTGATTCAATTGGCTACTGCATTTGAGGAAAAAGAACGTGAGTGGATTGCCGGTGATCTTGGCCTGGACAAGGACAAGGCTGAAGACATGGCCCAGTCATTCCTCCTGCAAATCAGCAAGATTGCTTTTGTAGAAAAAAGACCGATGGATGAGGCTTTCTTCAAGGATGCCCTTCCTGGAAAAGAAATCGCAACGGAAGAAGCCTTCAGGGCTGAGATCCGCAACCAGATAGCTGCTTATTGGAAGCAACAGGCCCAACACTTGTTAGAGCATGAAATCTTCCATATCCTCTCTGAAGAAACAACAATGAATTTCCCTGAAACTTTCCTCAAAACCTGGTTGCTCAAAAGCAGCGAAAAGGAACAAACAGAGGAATCTGTCGAAAAGGAATTTCCTGCATTCCTCAACCAATTGAGGTGGACCCTGGTCAGCAATGAAATTGGCAGTCAAAATGCCATCCAGGTAAGCAGAGAAGAAATCATGGACAGCATTCGCCAACAACTCATGGGATATTTTGGATCCATGAACATGGGTGGTAACTACGAGTGGTTGGACAGCTACGTTGAAAAGATGATGAGCGACAAACAACAAGTTGAAGGTGCTTATCAGCGTGTATTCAGCTCAAAAGTGCTTGAATGGGCCGCTTCACAAGCCCAACCCACTGAAAAAATAGTCAGTCCTGCTGAATTCCAGGAATTGCAGGGCAAACATAACCATTGATTGGTTCTGCCAAGGTGAGGGGTTTAGGGGTTATTGAAATTGGGATTAAGCATTTATTCCTAAAGTTCTAACTCCTAAACCTCTTAACATTCATGGCATTTTGTCCGCTTTTGGCCCGGGCACGTTATTTGGTCACTATTTGTATTAATTTGCTCAAACAAAATCCTGATCATCATGAACCTTGGTAAGGAATTCGAAAAATTTGCGATAAAGGACAGGGGAATTTCCAGCAATACCCTTCATGGATATACCAACCACATGGTTACCAACCTGACCCCCAATATCATAGAGGAACGCCCCATGAATGTTGCAGTAATGGATGTATACAGCAGGTTGATGATGGACCGCATCATTTTCCTGGGGTATCCTATCACCGATGAGGTGGCCAACATCATCACGGCGCAGCTGTTGTTCCTTGATAGCACAGACCGTACCCGTGATATCCAAATGTACATCAACAGCCCCGGTGGCTCCGTTTACTCGGGCATGGGCGTTTATGATACCATGCAATATGTAACACCAGATGTTTCTACCATCTGCATTGGTGTTGCAGCCAGTATGGCAGCAGTATTGATGTGTGCAGGAACTGCAGGAAAAAGAACTGCACTGAAACATTCCAGGATCATGATGCACCAGCCCAGCGCAGGTGCTGGTGGGCAGGCAAGTGATATTGAAATCACAGTATCCCAGGTCAGGAAATTAAAGCACGAATTGTATGAAGTGGTCTCAGAGCACAGTGGCCAGCCCATCGAAAGGATAGAAAAAGATTTCGACAGGGATTTCTGGATGACTGCACTGGAGGCAAAAGAATACGGCCTGGTAGACGAAGTACTCTTGCTTAACCCCAAAAAGAAGAAAGCCTAAACTGATCAATATGAAACTCAATCATATCAATCCTACACGCATGGACGAAGAACATGAGCCGCAGCCGCAAGACAACATGATGGAAAACATGGTGTCCGGAGCCCGTTTCGATAAAAAATTCATTGAACAAAGGAAAATATTTCTCTGGGGTGTGGTAGACGACAAGTCAGCCAAAGACATCACTGCAAGGTTGATGTTTCTGGATGCCATTGATCCCGGAAAAGAAATCAAATTTTACATCAACAGCCCCGGTGGTGTTGTAACAAGCGGCATGGTCATTTATGACACCATGAGAATGATCAAGTCTCCGGTATCCACCATCTGCATGGGAATGGCAGCCTCGATGGGTTCTATCCTGCTCAGTGGCGGAGAAAAAGGAAAACGCTTTATTTTTCCCCATGGGGAAGTAATGATTCATCAGCCCTCTGGCGGTGGACAAGGCACCTCAGCAGACCTGGAAATCATGGCAGACCAGATCAGAAAGATCAAGGAATTGGGTGCCAAGATCCTGGCAGACAATTGTGGTCAGCCATTTGAAAAAATAATGAAAGATTTCAACCGTGACTACTGGATGGGCGCTGAAGAATCAGTGAAATATGGTATTGTTGACGGCATCCTAGACTCCATCTAATCCACTCCAAACCCTTACCATGGCCAAAACTACCTTACATTGTTCATTTTGCGGAAGAAAACGCGATGAGGTCAAAATCCTTATTGCGGGCCAGGAAGGTCATATTTGCGAAGGATGTGTGGAACATGCAAGAGAAATTGTTCATACTGAAGTAGAGTCCAAACAAGAGGGCAAATCAGGATATAAACTGACCATCAAAAAGCCCATCGATCTCAAGCTCCATCTCGATGAATACATCATTGGTCAGGATGAGGCAAAAAAAATCATTTCTGTTGCTGTATACAACCACTACAAGCGCCTGAACCAGGCAGCAAAAACAGTAAAGAAATCTGGCACAGAGGATCCAGTGGATGAAATTGAAATAGAAAAAAGCAATGTCATCATGGTAGGGGAAACCGGAACCGGTAAAACCCTGCTTGCCAAAACAATTGCCAAACTGCTCAACGTGCCTTTTGCAATTGTGGATGCAACTATATTTACCGAAGCAGGCTATGTGGGTGAAGATGTGGAAAGCATTCTGACAAGGTTGCTGCAGGTTTGCAACTATGATGTAGATGCTGCTGAGAAAGGAATTGTTTACATTGATGAAATCGATAAGATTGCAAGAAAAAGCGACAATCCTTCCATCACCAGGGATGTCAGTGGAGAAGGTGTTCAGCAGGGTCTGCTGAAACTATTGGAGGGCACCGATGTGTTGGTTCCGCCACAGGGAGGAAGGAAACACCCTGACCAAAAATTGATCAAGGTCAACACACAAAATATTCTCTTCATTTGTGGTGGTGCGTTTGATGGTGTAGACAAAATCATCTCACGCCGTGTCAACACCAATTCCATAGGATTCAATGTGAACAAGGATCTGCAAGATGCCATGAAAAGCAACCTTCTGAAATTTGTCAATGCACAGGATCTCAAATCCTTCGGATTGATTCCTGAATTGCTCGGTAGGTTACCGATCGTCACCTACCTCGATCCTTTGGACAAGGAAACCCTGAGGGCCATCCTGAGCAAACCCAAAAATGCATTGATCAAGCAATACACCAAACTGTTTCAGCTGGAAGGCATTGCACTGAAAATTGAAGATGAAGTGCTAGACTTCATGGTTGAAAAGGCCATGGAATACAAACTGGGAGCAAGAGGCCTCCGATCTATCTGCGAGAGCATTTTAACAGATGCTATGTTTGAGTTGCCTTCTTCTGATGTAAAGGAATTTACACTGACTGCTGAATATGCGCGCAATAAATTTGACCATACCAAAATGGGCATCCTAAAGGTTGCCTGATCCACAATGAAGGAACTCATCGATCAGCTGAAAAAAGAGGCCGATATCAGTGAAAAACAGGCGCTGGAAGCCATTCGCATCATCAAGGAGTTCGCAAAAAGAAAATTTCCCGTTTTTGGTGGAGCCATTGACAAGCTTTTTGACAAATACGCTCCCAAGGAAGAAGAGGATTTTATGGATTAGGATGCTGATCATCCTCGAATGAAAAATAAGACTTCATCCTGTCTATCTCCTCTTTTTTTACGGCAACCAGTTGGTACAAATCCTCTATGGTTTTGAGTTTACCATGGGTTTGCCTGAAGGCAACCAATGATTTTGCAAATGCATGCCCCACATAAGGGTGATGCCGGAAATCAGCATAGCTGCACTTATTGACATCCAGTTTTTTCAGTAAACCATTGACAGGAACAAAAACCCTTGAAGCCAATAGTTTCAAGACAGTGTCTTGGAGGCCATAGACTTCTTTCAACTGTGCAACATCATGGAACCCACCCAGCCGATCCCTGTATTTGATGATCCGCGCTGACAAGCGTTCACCAATGCCTGGCAAGGCTTCCAACATGGCGCTGTCTGCTTCATTCAGGTTGATCAGTATCGGTTTTCGCTCTTGCTTTGGAGCAGATGCATTCTTTTCTAGATAACCATACTGGCTGGGCAAGCGCTGTCTATCTTGATTTGCCGCATTGGGATAATAGGACCGAAATTTTCTTTGATAAGCAAATGAATCACGCTTTTGTATGAGCAGTTTTTTGGCCTGACTGAGCTGAAGCGGAGTAATCTCCAATATTTCCTCAGGTGGTTTTTCTGCTGCAAAAAATACAGGGAGAATCCACAGCAACATCGCTATCACCGAGAGTAAATAAATACCCCTTCTCTCTTTTTTAGAAAATGAAAGAAAAACCTTGATTTGTTCTTTGAAGTCCATGGCACAAACCTACGCTGCAGCATGCCCGCCATCAAGAGAAAAAAACAGGATCAGGCTGTTTTATTCACTGAAATAACGAGCCCATCGTGCGCCAATTGCATTCCCTTTGGCAGGGTCAAGTTTACAGCCTGATGATGACCCATCTGATGGCTGATATGGGTGAAATAGGTCTGGGGAATATTCAATTCCGTAGCCAGTGCTATGGCCTCCTGCAAATTGAAATGGGAAATATGTTTTTCCTGACGCAGGGCATTGATCACGAGCACTTCAGATCCCATTATCTTTTCTTTTTCAGAGGCTTCAATAAAGTTGGCATCGGTGATATATGTGAAGTTGCCAATCCGGTAGCCCGTAACACCCATGTGCAAATGCCTTACCTGTATGGGAATCAAATGAAGATCCCCAACAGAAAATGGCTGATCATCCATCACATGAAGATCCAGTTCAGGAATACCGGGATATTTTTTCTCTCTGAAAGCATAATAAAAGTCTCGCTGTATGGCATGGGCAGTTTCTTCATTGGCATACAGTGGCATGGGGCGTTGGCTGAAAAAATTAAATGCCCTGATATCATCCAGCCCAGCAATATGGTCTTTGTGTGAATGGGTAAAAACCACTGCATCAAGATGCTCAACTGATGACCTGAGCATCTGGTAGCGAAAATCAGGTGTGGTATCTATGACAATTGTGGTGGATGCCGATTTGATCAATACACTGCTGCGCAGGCGCTTGTCTTTCTTATCTATTGATTGACATACCTGACACTTACAGGCGATCATCGGAACTCCACCACTGGTTCCGGTTCCAAGAAATTCAACACTGAGCGACAATGCGGATGTATTATGAGTAATGAAAAACTTTCTATGCTTCTACTGCGCTCAATTCAGGCTTGAAGGTGATTTCCTCATACAGCTTTTTACTGTCAATGCTCAGGTGATCCGCTTCTATGGAAAGATTGGAAACAAGGTCAATCAACGTATTGATCCTTCCCTCGGTTTGCAAAAACTTGTTCAGCACAACAACTTTTTTGGATTCAAGCACACAGTAGCCGCTCTGGAATGTGCCTCTCTCATACCTGATGATGTATCCAGCCTCAGAAACGATCTTCTCAATTTTTTCAAGTGTTGAAGGAGTGAACCTTAACTTCATGGAAAGGGTTTTTACAAATTTAACGAATGGGCTATTGGTAAGCGGGCAAGCAAGTGAATAGTTGTGAACATTTTAACCCATAGCTGTGAATAATCATTTTATGATTGTTCAGCACCCTGTTCAGAAAAAAACGCTATTCAATGTCAATTAAACAGTGTAATCCCTCTTGCCGTTCATACCTTTGCCCTGGCTGCGCCATTCACTTAAACCAGCATCATCATGTCATACAGGAAGATCATCAATGATCCTGTCCACGGATTCATCACCATCAACGACCCGTTGATCTATAGTATCATTTCACATCCCTGGTTCCAGCGATTGAGAAGAATCAACCAAATGGCCATGTCTTATCTGGTCTACCCCGGAGCAGTTCACTCAAGGCTTCACCATGCACTGGGTGCATACCACCTGATGCACAATGCCTTGTATGAACTCAAGCAAAAAGGCGTTGAGTTTTCTGAGGAAGAAGAGCAGGCAGCCAAGATTGCGATCTTGTTGCACGATGTCGGCCATGGCCCATTTTCGCATGCGCTCGAGTCCATGGTGGTAAAAGACCTTGAACACGAGACCCTGTCTTTGATGATCATGGAAGAATTGAACAAGTCAATGGGTGGAAAACTTGACATGGCTATCGCGATATTCAGGAATGTTTATCCCAAAAAATTCCTGCACCAATTGATCAGCGGACAGCTTGATGTTGACAGGATGGACTACCTGACAAGGGATAGCTTTTTTTCAGGGGTGATTGAGGGCATGATTGGTTGTGACAGGATCATTAAAATGCTTACGGTACACGATGGTCAACTCATGGTAGAAGAAAAAGGAATTTATTCGATAGAAGAGTTTCTGGTATCCAGAAGATTGATGTACTGGCAGGTATACCAGCACAAAACGGTACTGAGTGCAGAAATGACCCTGGTGAAAGTGCTGGAAAGGGCCAAATGGCTTCATCAGCATGAAGACAAACAGGTTGCGCAAGACAACGAATTGAGCCAGCTGCTGTTTGGCCATTTTCAACAACTGCAAAGGTCAGACCTCGAATTGTTTTGCAGGTTAGATGACAGTGATGTGATCAGTGCCGTCAAGCAATGGAGAAACCATCCAGACAAAGTATTGTCCATCCTTTGCAATGCTCTGCTCGATAGGAAACTGTTTAAACTTCGGATGCAAAACGACCCGATTACCATGGAGGAACTCCATGAAAAAAGGGCAGCCATCGCCCACTCATCCTCGCTAAGTCAGGAAGATGCGTCCTTCCTGGTCTTCACCGGAGAAGCAGAAAACAGCCTATACAACCCCAATAACGAAAGAATCAACATCGTTTTTAAAGACGGCAGGGTGCGCGACATCTCTCAAGTAGACTCGCCACTCATCCATCAAAACCTTTCCCGTCCTGTAAAAAAATTTTACATTTGTTTTTACCAATGCTAGTTTGGGCAGTCTAAAAATAAAACAAACGCTGCAGTAGATCCTTAAAGGCCATCTGTCGAAAGCAATCCATCAATATGCAATTTTCAGCACAGCAAATTTCAGCCCTGATCAATGGCCAAATCGAGGGAAACCCTGCCGCAACGGTAAGTGGTTTCGCCAAGATAGAAGAAGCCCAGCCCACTGACCTGGCCTTTCTGGCCAATCCCAAATACGAGGAATACCTCTATACAACCTCCGCCGGAATCATCATCATTGGTGAAGCCCTTCAGCTGAAAAAGGCCGTCCATGCTACCCTGATCAGGGTCAACGATGCCTACTCTTCATTTGCCCAACTGATGCAATACTATCAGCAAATGAAAGAAAAAAGCATGACTGGCATCCAGGAACCCGTTTATATTCATCCTTCCGCCACCATCGGAAAAGACGTATTCATCGGCGCATTTGCCTACATCGGAGAAAATGCTACCATTGGTGACGGCGCCAGGATTTATCCCCAGGTTTATATTGGCAACAATGCCTCGGTTGGAGAGCATTCAACATTACATCCAGGAGTTAAATTATACCACGATTGCAGGATCGGTATGCATGTAACCGTTCACGCTGGTACAGTCATTGGGAGCGATGGCTTCGGCTTTGCTCCCCAGCAAAATGGCACTTACAACAAAGTTCCTCAACTGGGGAATGTTGTGGTGGAAGATCATGTTGAAATCGGATCCAATACCTGCATCGACAGGGCTACCATGGGTTCAACCATCATCAGGAAGGGCACAAAACTGGATAACCTTTTGCAGATAGCCCACAATGTTGAAGTGGGTGAAAACAGTGTGATCGCAGCCCAAACTGGTGTCAGCGGCAGTACCAAAATTGGAAAGAATGTCATGATTGCCGGACAGGTAGGCGTGGCTGGCCATATCAGTGTAGCAGATGGCACCAAAGTAGGCGGACAGAGTGGTTTGACCAAATCCATCCTGGCAGAAAACACTGCTGTAGATGGAACTCCTGCCTTCGATTACAAGGAGTCCCTCCGTTCCAAAACCGTATTCAAGCGCTTGCCAGCATTGGAGAAAAAAATAAATGAACTGGAGCTGGCCATAGCCGATTTATACAAGGAAAGGGAAGCATTTCTTCCTAAGAGTTGATTTTCAATATATTATAACCATATCTCACCTGTGAAAAATGGTTTATCTTTGCAGCCAATTTCAAGCGAATGAGTTTAAAATTCAACCCAGACAAGCAACATACACTCAAGACATCTGTCAGCATTTCTGGCACTGGTTTGCATACGGGCATTTTAGTTGACATGGTGCTACAGCCTGCCAACGCAGGATTCGGTTTTCAGTTCAAACGCGTTGATCTTCCTGGCGAGCCAGTGATCAAAGCAGACTGTGACCTCGTAACAGATACCTCAAGAGGCACAACACTGGAAGACAAGGGAGCAAAAGTCAGCACAGTTGAACATATTCTTGCCGCATTGGTAGGGATGGGTGTTGACAATTGCCTGATTGAAATCAATGGCCCGGAAATTCCTATCATGGATGGAAGTTCCCAGCCTTTTGTTGAGGTCATCGAAAAGGCCGGCATTGCAGAGCAGGAAGCAGCAAAACACTGGTACACGATTGATACCAATATTTCATTTTACCACGAAGGCAAAAGGGTGGAAATGGTCGCCATGCCTGCGGTAGAATACAAGGTTACCACGCTGATTGATTTCAACAGCCCTGTACTGGGCACTCAGCATGCAGGACTCAAGGATATCAGTGATTTCAAGGCTGAGATTGCACCCTGCAGAACTTTCTGCTTCTTGCATGAGCTGGAGGCCTTGCTGGCGAACAACCTGATCAAGGGCGGAGACATCAACAATGCCATCGTTGTGGTGGACAAGCCAGTGACGGATGAGGAAATGAGCAGGCTGGCAGGCATATTCAAAAGAGACAATATTGAAGTCAAAAGTGAAGGTTATCTCAACAACCTTGAACTCAGGTTCCCCAATGAACCGGCACGACACAAGTTGCTGGATGTGATTGGGGATCTTGCGCTGATCGGTTTTCCCATCAAGGCACATATCATTGCCAACAGGCCGGGGCATTTCTCCAATGTTGAGTTTGCCAAACTAATCAAACAATACATCAAGAAGAACAAGCATGTGAAAAATGTGCCTATTTACGACCCCAACCAGCAACCGGTATACAATACCACACAGATTGAAAAAGTACTTCCACACAGGTATCCGTTCCTGCTGGTGGACAAAATCATTGAACTGAGTGATACCCATATTGTGGGAATCAAAAATGTCACCTTCAACGAGCCATTTTTTGCAGGTCATTTTCCCGGAAATCCTGTGATGCCAGGTGTTTTGCAGGTTGAGGCCCTTGCCCAAACGGGTGGAATCCTTGCCATCAATTGTCTTCCTCCTGGTGAGTATGACACCTATTTTGTGAAGATTGACAACTGCAAATTCAAACAAAAAGTTGTTCCCGGAGACACGCTGATCATGAAGCTGGAACTGACTGGTCCTATTCGAAGGGGCATCTGTGAAATGATCGGTACCGTATACGTAGGAAATAAAATAACCACAGAAACCATGTTGATGGCGCAATTGGTGAAGCGAGAAGGTGTCTAATACTAAATGAACGAAATCATGATCCATCCACATACATATATTCACCATAATGCCAAAGTGGCTACCAATGTCAAAATTGATCCATTTTCGGTGATCCATCAGAATGTTGAGATTGGCGAAGGGACCTGGATTGGCAGCAATGTAACCATCATGGATGGCGCCCGCATTGGCAAAAATTGCAGGATTTTTCCAGGTGCAGTTATCTCCGCCGCTCCACAAGACCTTAAGTTTGAAGGAGAAGTGACCAGTGTGGAAATCGGTGACAATACCACCATCCGTGAATTTGTGACCATCCACCGGGGAACAAAAGACAAATGGAAAACAGTAGTGGGAAAAAATTGCCTGATCATGGCCTATAGCCATATAGCCCATGATTGCGAAATTGGCGACAACTGCATCATGAGCAACAACACCCAAATTGCCGGACATGTGGTGATGGGAGATTATGCCATCCTTGCAGGGATGTGCGCGGTTCACCAGTTCGTAAAAATTGGCCAGCATTCATTCATCGCAGGAGGTTCTCTTGTTCAAAAAGATGTTCCTCCCTATATCAAAGCAGGCAGGACGCCCCTTTCCTATGCAGGCGTCAACTCGGTTGGACTCAAGCGCAAAGGATTTACGGTCGAGAAAATAAATGAAATCCTGGACATTTACCGCTATGTCTACAACAAGGGCATGAATACCACCCAGGCCATGGATTATATCGAAGAAGAATTTCCTGTTACCGATGAAAGGGATGAGATTGTAACCTTTATCCGTGAAAGTGGCAGGGGTATCATCAAGCGTTTCAGTAAAAACTCCATTGATGAGGATCTCGGTAACTGATGCCGGAAAACGATTCAACCGTGAATGGATCTTCAGGAACCTCAACCTGGAACTGCATTCCAACCAGCACTATGCCATCACCGGGCACAATGGCTCCGGCAAATCAACTTTTCTCCAGTGCATTGCAGGTTCTTTGTATACAACAGAGGGAAAAATAACCTTCACCCTGAATGGAAAACTGCTGGAACCTGAAGTGGTTTACAAGCAACTTTCCATCTGTGCCCCTTACCTGGAGCTGATAGAGGAAATGACCCCCATCGAGTTCCTCAGCTATCATGCCTCCTTTAAGCCTTTGATCAAGGGCTGGGATGCAACAAGGATCATAGAAGAAATAGGGCTTTCCAAGGCAAAACAAAAACAAATCAGGTACTTCAGCTCTGGCATGAAGCAAAGGGTGAAGCTGGCACAAGCTTTTTTTTCAGACTCACCATTGTTGCTGTTGGATGAGCCTTGCACCAACCTCGACCAGCAAGGCATCGATTTGTACAAGCACTTGATTTCCTCACTTTGTAAGAACAGGCTGGTGCTGATCAGCAGCAATGATGCCATTGAATATGGCAGTTGTACCGAGTTCATCAGGATGGGTGTGTAAAACTGGTGATAGACTAGATTTTTTCTTTCTGTGAATAGGTTTAATTTTGCGCAAACTTTACTCCATGGCACACGACAATCTCGTTTTTGACCTGCTGAACAAAGAACTCAAAAGACAGAGGGAAGGCATTGAGCTGATTGCTTCTGAAAACTTTACCTCCCTTCAGGTGATGCAGGCAACAGGGTCTGTTGCCACCAACAAATATGCCGAAGGTTATCCAGGAAAAAGATACTATGGTGGATGCGAAGTTGTGGACGAGATCGAAACCATCGCCATCGACAGGCTGAAGCAAATATTCAATGCCTCTTGGGCCAACGTGCAGCCCCACAGCGGCGCGCAGGCCAATACTGCCGTATTCCTTGCCTGCCTGAAGCCAGGCGACAAGATACTTGGTCTGGACCTCAGCATGGGTGGACACCTGACCCATGGCAGCCCCGCCAACTTCAGCGGAAAGACCTATCAGTCTTTCTTTTATGGCGTTGACAGGGAAACAGGACTGGTCAATTATGAGCAACTCGAAGCGACAGCCCGTGCAGAAAAACCCAAAATGATCATTTGCGGCGCATCAGCATATAGCCGTGACTGGGACTATGCCCGCATCCGTGCGGTTGCCGATGAGATTGGCGCCTTGGTATTGGCTGACATTGCCCATCCGGCCGGATTGGTTGCAGCAGGGTTGTTGAACGATCCATTCGATCATTGCCATATCGTCACCTCAACAACCCACAAAACCTTGCGTGGGCCACGTGGTGGCGTGATCATGATGAGGAATGATTTTGAGAATCCTTTTGGACTGAAAGACCCAAAAGGGAATATCCGTTCCATGAGCGCATTGCTTGACCTGGCTGTATTTCCAGGCATGCAGGGTGGACCATTGGAACATGTGATTGCTGCAAAAGCTGTTGCCTTTGGTGAAATCCTTGATCCTTCCTTCAAAGTATACCAACAACAGGTACAGGAAAATGCCCAGACCATGGCTGCTGCCTTTGTTAAAAAAGATTATCACCTTATCAGTGGCGGCACAGAAAACCACCTGATGCTCATCGATCTAAGGAATAAAAACATTACAGGTAAAAAAGCACAGGAAACACTTGACAGGGCGCATATCACATTGAACAAAAACTCAGTGCCTTATGACGACAAGAGCCCATTTGTTACT